>JALSQY010000026.1 GCA_026985035.1 Methylothermaceae bacterium | reverse complement strand
GCAGCGATGACATTGAGTTCCGCCGCCAGGTTTCTGGCTTTGCGCCCGGTTCTATTCCATACGCTTGTCAGTAGATGCCGTTTGGCGAGATTCCTTGCCATTGGCGCGCCCATGGCGCCCAGTCCGATCATACCGACGGTGGTGCTCATCGGTTTATTCCTCCAGGTAAGTGTATCCGTTGAGCGCGGATACCAGTTCATTTTCAAAGTATTTTCGTTGACTTGCCGGCAACTGCGCTTCCGCCAGTTTTTTACGGTAATGTTGTTGCAAGCTTTCCGGTGATAAGTGAACGTAACGCAGCAGGTCGGCGGCATGATCTCCCCGCTGGGGCTCGCTGAGCCGCCAGCCTCCGTTTTTCTCCAATGCCACATTGACCGAATGGGTATCGCCGAACAGATTGTGCATATCCCCTAAAATCTCTTGATAAGCACCCACCATGAAAACCCCTAAAAGATACTCTTCTTCGGGTTTGATTTCATGGATGGGCAGCGTGGATTCAATACTTTGATGGTCCACATACTGCTGCAGGCTGCCGTCTGAATCACAGGTAAGGTCCATGATCCGGCCCCGCCTGGACGGAAATTGATCCAACCTTTGCAGGGGTAGAACCGGAAATATCTGATGGATGGCCCAGGCGTCCGGCATGGATTGAAAAACAGAAAAATTACAGAAAATCTTGTCTGCGAGCCGGTCGTTGAGTTCGTCCAGTAGTTGCCGGTGGGCGCGCAGGCGAATGTCAAGACGTTCCCGGACTTGCTGGCAAATCACTGTGCTGAGACGTTCGGCTTCCGCCAATTGAGATAAAGTCAATTTGCCCTGGGCGTACATGGCGCGGGCTTCGCGCAAGTCGAACTGGGCATCGTGAAAGGTACTCAATAACCCGTCTTTGTCGAGGCGTTGCAATGCCCGGCGCAAGTCAGTAAGTATCGGGGAGGGTGTTACCGTATTCCCGGCTGGCGCCGGTATCGCTTTTTCCACTTCAATGACATTGGTAATCAGCACTGCATGGTGAGCAGTGAGGGCGCGGCCGGATTCGGTGATAATCCCGGGATGGGGTTGGCCGCTTTCTTCGCACACTTCGGAAAACGCCCTGACAATGCCATGGGCATATTCTTCCACAGAATAATTGATGGAACAGAAAC
>JALSQY010000025.1 GCA_026985035.1 Methylothermaceae bacterium | reverse complement strand
AAATTAAGAGTCAGAGGGGGGGGGGGGATGTCAAGTTTTTTGAGTGATTCGGGAAAAATTCCCGCCGCAGGATTCAAGCCATCTCCCTGGCAATGGCATAGATCTCCTCGGCATCGAGAATGAGATCGTTGCGCTCGAAAAGCCTGGCGATACAGGCCCGGTGCAAAGCCAATTTCAAGGTGCCAAAGCCGATGGCTCCCCAGCAAATCTTGCCGTGGCGGATTGTGCCGCGATCCATCATATCCACGCCTTCAATCCCCAGCGGCGGCGTCGCATTGGCATCGGCCAGCACTTCCAGGTCCGGCAACCCGGCCCAGTGCCGTTCTTCCAATAATTGCACACCGGCCGCGCCGGCCGAAAAAACGATTTGGGCACCCTTGATTACCTCGCCCCGGGCATTATTGTTAATAGCTTCCACCGGCGTGATTGTCACCCCGAAGCGGGCCTTCATTTCTTCACACGCTTTCCTGGCCCGCTCCAATGACCGGGACGTCAAAACCACTTCAGCCCCTTCCCTGGCCAACAAGGCCGCCGCCCGTTGCCCAACCGGCCCCGTCCCCGCCAATACCACCGCCTTTTTCCCCCGTACCGGCACGCTGCCAACCATTTTGGCGATGCCGGCCGCGGCGGTGGTATTACTGCCATTGCTATCCAGCATCACCGATACCCGGAAATCGGCAAAAAACTTTTTTCTGACCGCATCCAATAGCCGTTGCCCGGCCTGCAAATCACTGCCACCGATGAAAATGGCCGTGAAGCGCTTTTCCTTGGGCGGCCGGGTAAACATCGTGCCTTCCACCAGCGGCCCGACACTCTGGGGCGTTACGCCAGCGTAGGGGATCACATGATCGGCGCCGCCGTCATGGGCCACGACGATATCAAAAGAAGCCGGGTGAGAATCGGTATCGAACTGAAACAATAGTTTTTTCATGGGGAAGCCTATGTTGTATTAAAACAGAGCAATCGCATGACTGCCGTTTTTCCCGTTAATGCTTCATATATTGAACCTCCTCTCCCTCTGGGAGAAGGGTTGGGGTGAGGGCTTGAACCAATGAATGCAACGGTGTTTTCCCCCGTACCCCCGGCCCCCTATCCCAGAAGGAGAGGGGAGAATCGGTTCATGCGATTGCCCTGGGTATTGAAATGAAATCATTCTCTCTTTGGACGGTTCGATTATAATAGCTGGCTGATTTTCCCACCACAAAGGCAAAACAAGATGCCGATGATCAAAGACCAAACCCTGGAAGCATTTTTGAACCAACTGGCCAGTGCCTCGGCCACCCCGGGCGGCGGCAGTGCAGCGGCCATCATGGGAGCGATGGGCGCGGCGCTGGTAAGCATGGTGGCCAATCTGACCATCGGCAAGGAAAAATACAATAATGTGGAAGCGGATATGCAAGCCTTGCTGGAAGAAGCAGAAGCCCTGCGCCTCTGTCTGTTGGATGCGGTACGGGCCGATGTGGAAGCCTTTGATCAAGTCATGGCCGCTTACCGCCTCCCCAAAAACACCGACGGGGAAAAGGCAATCCGCAGCGCCAGGATCCAGGAAGCCCTCAAAACCGCCACCGACGTGCCGCTGGAATGCGTCCGCCTATCGGCAGCCGTCATCGATCTGAGCCGGACAGCGATGGAAAAAGGCAATCGCAATGTCATCAGTGACGCCGGAGTTGCCGTCCTGGCCGCCCATGCCGCCCTTAAAAGTTCGGCGTTGAACGTTTATGTCAATCTCAATGCCATCAAGGATGCAGCCTTCGCCAGCCAGCGCCGGGAAGAACTGACGCATCTGCTCGCCGGCAAGGATGAAGCCGTCGAGGAAATTTATCAACAGGTCAAAAATCAACTGTAAAGCCGATGAAGTATCTACGTATTTTGGCCTACAGCCTGGGCATTGCCCTGTCTCTTTCGACCGCCTGGTTGTTATTCCCGGGCGAACGCAGCGAAGCCGGACTCTTGGCGCCGGCAACCCTCAAGTGGGTGCCGGATATCGAAGACACGGAAGACTTTTGCCCTTTCGAGCACCCCGAGTGGCGCAAGGCCCAAACGATTGAAGGGGTCGAGATCAGCGAATCTCCCATTTGCCGGCCGGATAACCCCTATCTGGTCGCCAGCGTGGTCAAGGGTACCAATAATGTCACCATGCCCACCTTGATGAAAACCCGCCTGGCCATGGACGCGGTGGTCAAGGAGAACGACCTCGATGGCGACGGCGATCCCGATGTCATCCATATCAAGTTGGAAGTGGCCGAACTCAACGGCAGCAGCCCGGACGGGGATTTTCTTATCCCTGGCTATCCAATTGCACCAGGCCTGATGCCGGGAATATGGGTGTTCGTTCCCAAATTACGGGGCATGGCCACCATCGATGCGGTCAGCACCCAGGCACCGGAAATCCTGCGCGCGCCCTCGCCTCCCATCCGGGTGGAACAGGGCGATACCGTCTATCTCACCCTGGAAAACACCCATTATCTGCCCCACACCATTCACCTGCATGGCGTGGATCATCCTTATGCCAGGGCGGACGGTCAAGGCAACGACGGCGTCCCCATCACCAGCGAAAAGATGCTGCTGCCGGGGGAATCCCGAACCTATAAGCTCCATCCCCGGCAGACCGGCGCCGGCATCTACCACTGCCACGTCCAGACCGACAAGCACATGCTGATGGGACTGCAAGGCTTGTTCATCGTGGAAGAAAATCGTCCCGACAACTGGCTCCAGACCTTCAATATCGGTGCCGGCCGGGTCCGTCACCCTTCCCGGGCGGCGCGGGAAAAATATGCCCAGGAAGTGGATCTCCATTTTCAATCCCTGGACAAAGAACGTTACGCAGCCATTCAGAAATACAATGATCCCCGTCTGGTGGCCAAGGCCATGAACCGGGAGTACGACATCACCGATGCCGATGAAGATTTCTATCTCCTCAACGGCAAGGCATTTCCTTATACCCTGCGAGACTCTCTGATTGTGGTGGAAGCCGATCAAAAAATTCTGCTCCATACCGTCAACGGCCACCCTCATTCTCTGGGGCTCCATCTTCATGGGCATAAAACCACGGCGATTGCCGCCGATGGCGTGCCTTTGCAAACCCCTGTCACCAGGGATGTCCAGCCCTTGCTCCCTGCCCAGCGCCTGGATCTGGTTTTGGATACCCACAACGATGGCCGCCACAGCTTCGGTCCTGGGGCGTGGCTGTTCCACGACCATGCGGAAAAAAGCGTCACCAGCGACGGCGTGGGGCCAGGGGGTGACCTTGGGTTGGTTGTTTACCGCCAGTATCTGGATGAAAACGGCTGGCCGAAGCTACAGGGAATGGACATGGTGCCTTTTTTCAACCGCCAGTTTTACCAAAAACAAGTCCCGGTTTGGGCCCGCAGCGGCGCCTGGGAAATTTTCTCCGATACCGCCCCCCTGCCGCCTGACCGCTTGCGCCTGATACTTTCCGGGCTGAGTTTGGGGCTGGCGCTGGGACTATTGATTGCCTTATGGCGGAGCGGGAGGAAGCTGCCATGAGGCTCTTGCTTTTCCTGCTGACTCTTTTGTCACCGGTCCTGGCTTTGGCCGGCCACCGGATGGATATGGACAGCATGGTGATGAATGAAAATCCGGTGAACTTGCCGGAAGGCTGCCCCAAAATCGCGGGCGACAAAACCATCACTGTAAAGGCAGGGCGTAAATTCGCCGGCAATTTCCCCGGCGCCGTGTTTGCCTACGACCAGCAAAGCTGGGATATCCCCCCCTGCACCCGGCTGACCATCCGCTTTATCAATAAAGATCACATCCGCCATCAATTCATGGTGCACGGCTTGCCAGAAAAAACCTATCCCCAAGGCATGTTTACCATCGAAGTATCCGGCCCGGGTGAAGAGAGCGCCAGCCTCATCCTGCCGCCTTCGAAAAAAACCTATCTGGTGCACTGCGACATCGCGCAACACACCGAACACGGCATGAAAGCCCAACTCAAGGTAGCCGGCGGAGACCGGGACCTGGCCAGCCTGCCCGGGCTGACCAGGCCCGCCCGGCCCGATACTTATCCCACCCGCTGGACGGTGTCTTCGGTTTTTCTCTTGCTGTTGGCCCTGGCTGGTGGAGGCTTGCTAGTCTGGCTATTGCGCTGGCTATGGCAATCCATGATTAGCGAGTGACAGCCGGTCAGCGTTTTTCACATGAGGCCGTCTGCGTTACGGCCCCAGCATAATCCGCCCCCTCATGCCGCCAAAATAAAAATCCGTTCCGGGAATTTGCCGGGTTCGGCGGTCATCATGATATGGCCTTGGCTGCGGATAATAGCCTTGCCAGCGGCTGAACCGGCTGGGAAAGTAAGAGCGGGAACGGCGCATTTTGACAATAATCTTGTGATCCAAGCGGTTGATCTTCCGCTCCAGTATCTTGACTTCGTGGGGTGACAGCCAGCCATCCATGGCGAAATGGCTTTCCAGGCGGACGATCCTGGCGTGCTTGCGGAAAAGCCTGGAGGCTTGCCTGGGAGTCAGGCGGCCGCAGTCCAGCCCTGCTTCTATTCTTGTCAGTTGACTCTCGAGACGCTGATGGATATAAGCCTCCAAATCATAACCATCCCGGTGCCAACCATGCGCGCCCGCATCGGAAACGATGGAAAATCCTGCGATCCAAATGAAAATCCGCATGTATTTCATGGTCCTCTCCTCGCGGTTATTCCTCATGGCCGCATGTTAGCCGCAAGGAAGTAAACCCCGGCTGAATTCTTGCACCGTTATTCTGACTCTGCAGCCTTCAACAATTTCAACCGAAGATCTCCCAAATATTCCAACTCGGCATCGTAATACCTTTCCCCTGCCCGGACACGCTGGAGTTTCAGGCGTTCGGTCTCCAGGTCATAAACCGCCCTTGGAAAATCAAACACAACCGAAAGCGGATCCAGTCTGGTAATCCTGAATACACCCCCTCCTTCACTCACCATGGCCGCCGAATAAAGCGTTTCCCCCACCTGGACTATTGGCAGGTCCACCTGGCGGGAAAGCGGATCATAACTTGGCTCGCTGTCTTGGGAAATCAGCCTTGCCTGATGAATCACGACCTGGTTCACCGGCACATTTTGGAATGATTGGAACGTAGTGGTTTCCACCCTGGCAATCCGGTCCACCACCGCCATGCCGTCGATCATCTTGCCAAACACGGCATAACCCCACCCATCGGCAGTTTCGCCGGTGAAGTCCAGAAAAGGGTTGTCCACCAGGTTGATGAAAAACTGGGATGTGGCCGAATGGGGGTCGCTGGTGCGGGCCATGGCAATAGCGCCCCGCTCGTTTTTCAATCCATTGTTCGCTTCGTTTTGAATCGGGTCCCTGGTTGGCTTGGGTGTGAAATTCTCGTCAAAACCGCCCCCTTGAATCATAAACCCGTCTATCACCCGGTGAAACAAAGTTCCGTCATAGAAACCCTCTTGCACATAACCCAGAAAGTTAGCCACCGTCACCGGCGCCTGTCCGGGGTACAGTTCCACGGTAATTGTCCCGGCGCTGGTTTCCAGCTGGACCACAGGTGTTACAGCCCCGGCCAGCC
>JALSQY010000024.1 GCA_026985035.1 Methylothermaceae bacterium | reverse complement strand
CAACTGTTTGGCGCCGCTTTCAGAAGCCGCCGTCAATTGCAGTTTGTAGCACACCAGGCAATTCTTGCCCGGTTTGTATTTGACCCGCTGAATGCCGCAACTGACGATTCGGCAATCCCTTTGAGGAAATAGTTTTTCTTGCAAGACGCAGCGCATCTTGTCACTGTCCAGCGCCAAGGATAAATGACGGATTACCGGATCGGGATTAGGAACAGTTACTGGCGTCATGGCTGTTCTCCCTCCGTTGACACTCGTTGGTGCTGATAAAACAGTCTGCCACCGGCCAACGTGAAGGCATGGCGGGGACAGCCTGCCTGATCCAGGCGCAAAAATCCGAAGCGACCTTGGAACTGGATATCGTCACATTGCCAGCATCCCTCCCCTGCTCCATGGCAAAGGAAAAAATAATCGTCAATGACCTGCCCAGCCCGGCTCAACCGGCAACGGAATGCGCTGCATTCTTCGCGACCCGATGGTAAGGGTTTGATGGACACCTTGGGTGGGTGGCTTGCCCAGGGGAACAGCAGAGTTTGAAACAATGCCTGGCGGCCGTGCAGGTCATAGCGGAGCACCGGGACTGGATACTTGACGCCATAGCGGGGGGAAAACCACCCCTCATCCATTCGGAAGCCGGCTTGAGTCCCGGTTTGCACAACCAGCAGATTGGGGCTGTCACTGAAATGGCCCTGGACGGTGGACTTGGTGGTTACTTTGCCACAAGCATTGGGATGGAGATGAAAGCGCAAATAATAATCATGTTCCAAATCGCTTTTGAGAAAATCACAGATCAGCCAATATTCCCAAACGGCAAAAAAGATTGTGCGATGGTGGATTGCCGGGTATTCGTCACTGCGGACCTGGCCGTGCACAAAATCGAAATGACAGGTAGTCACGAACGTCCGCAGCGCAGGCTCAGGGTGGGCCCCCAAAATCCGGTACTTGCCGTGACGGGGGCTGTATTGATAACGGGCCTGGTTCTTGCCGTCCACCTCCACGGTGTTATGGGCTGCGGTGCCACGAAACCGGGCCCGCCAATTGATGCCGCCGCTCTCGTCATAGGTATAACGGCCCGGATCGACAATCAGGGAGCGGCCACAACCCGCCAATTCGATATTGAGAACATCGAGGTGGCCATGATTGCCCGCCCCTAAAGGCCCGCAATCGAATATCAAATAATGACCGTCGCGGGTGTTTTCTGCGCTTTCCCAAGGACCACGCACTATGGCATAGCCCCCTTCGGGAAACCAGCGGGAACGCCGTTTGGGGGGCTGGCCCGAGTGCTCACCAGTGACGGCGAATTGCAGACAGGGGCCGCCATATAATTGATATCCCTGCTTCAATAACTCGTGAAAACTGCCGGGATCGCCATCACTGAGGGAAGGAATGGCGCCGTCCGGTTTGTGTACCCAGAGGGAAAACTCTAGCGCCTTTTGTATTTGCCGGTCGAATGCCGGCGGAAAACCGATGTGGTTGTCCACCGCAAGTTGCTTCACCGCCAGAAAATTTTTCAGAACCGTGTGGTGATAGAAGGTGGACAGCTCGCAGTGAACGCCGTCGGACAAAATATCGTTTTGGGCATTTTCCGTCAGAGCGGTAATTGAAAATTCGAGCCACTTCTTGGCGTCGCGGAATTCCGGGAAGACCACTGCGGCAAGGAAAATGGTATAGAGTTCCAGTGTTCGGTGGTTACGGGCCGGGGTCAAATGACGGATGAGATAGTCCACTTGTTCATGGAGAGATTGGAGAAACCGGAGCAGAAAATCCCCGGAGACACAGGAGAAAGGATGGCTGTGGATAAAATAGTAAAAGGCGAAAATCCAGTTCTGCACCCGCCTTCCAGTAACGTCACTGGCAATGAAACCGGGCGGGACTTGCTCGATCCAGGATTCGGTCAATTCCACCCACCGGTCCCGGTAGCGGAGGTCCCCGGTTCGCCGGTAGTGCAGGCCCAGGCCCACGAAGTAATAACATTTGTGGAGCAGAATCAACCACTCGATGTCCCGGCTGGGGTTGTTCAGCCAGGCTATAGGCTCGGAAAGGCGGTGACGTTCGTGATTGAAGGTAAACGTGTTCACGAGCACTTCGTCAACCCGCTTTTTTTGCAGATGCTCGGCTTCTACTTGCGGAGTGAAACGGATTGAAGGACGGTGATGAAAATGCTCCAATAACTGGCTTGGAGACAGGTTGCCATAAGGTTGGGCAAAGATCATCGAGATTTTTGCTTTTTTGGTGTCTTGCCCCCTTGCCATGCCGAAGGACCGCGCTGCATGATTGCCTTTAAATGCCATTTCAATTCCGGTGGGTCAAAATTGTTTTCCTGCCTGTAAATCCAGGCAAACCGCCGGATGGTTCAATGGCTTTGGCAGCACAGTCCTATGCCGCGGCAACCTCTGACCTGATCACAGGCTACTTAGGGCATTAAGGAGCCTCTGCTTAAGTCAGAGGCTCCAGCGGCACAAGGATGTGCCGCCAAAGTCAATTACTGTCAGTGATTGACTTTGTGAGAAAAATAAAAATCGTAATTTTTGTTTTTCGCTCTCTGAACAAGCCCAGGATGACTTGTTCAGAGGCTCCTTAATTGATCAAGCGTATCGCTATGCTGGCATCGACCACGGGCAGCGGCTGACGGCTGTAAGCCCGCCACAGTATCTTTTGGATCTTCTTGGGAGAAAGGTCGGCTTTTTTTTCCAGCAGCAGCGCCACCAGCCCGGAAATATGAGCGGTGGAAGCCGAGCTGCCGGAGATGAAATTGTAGGTGCCATTGGGAAAGGTGGTCAGGATTTCCTCTCCGGGCGCGGCAATGCATTTTTTAAAGGGTTTGCCTCCAGCGCCTGGCAGTTCCGGGATGTAACCAGGTTGACGCACGGTGATGACTTCTTCCATGTCAGCGGGGAATCCGACATGGGGACCAAAATCCGTGGGTTTGGCGGCAACCACGATGATGCCTTTCTCCACAGCCTTCAAGATCAGTCTGCGCAGGAGGGGGTCTTCGGGACCGGTCAAACTCAGATTGATAATGTTTGGCGCCAGGATAATTGCTTCATTCAACGCCAGGGCCAGACTGAGCGTATTACAGTAAGCTTCGGAACTGCCCGGTTTGGCTGGCCAGCAGGCCCGCATGGGCCAAAGAGTCACTTCCGGCGCGACGCCGACAATCCCCTGACGGTTGGATTGGGCGGCAATGATGCCGGCCATGGCGGTGCCGTGGATTTCATCGGAAAAATGGGTTTCCGGTGACTGGATGAAATTTTTATACAGGCCGATTCTGCCTTTTAGATCCGGATGGTTCAAATCGACGCCGGTGTCGATCAAGGCGACGGTGATTTTTTTGCCGGTGACTTCCAAATGCACGGAATCGATATTCATCAGGTGCAAGTTATTCTGCAAGGGATAGTAAGGGTCTTGATGGGGCATCAATTGGGTCTTAAAACCCATCACAGGCTGGGCGATTGTCAGCTTTTGGTCCCTGGTCAGTTCAGTGATCACTTTATCCAGCGGTGTTTTCTCCGGTACGATCAATACCGCGCAGTGCTCTCCCAGCTCGGTAATGGGCCATTGTGTAGCAACTTTCAGGCGATAGGTTACCGCCAACTGATGGATCTTCTTTTTTGCCCACCGGGAACTTTGATAAGTGCCCCGCTTGCGATAACTTCTTCCCGGCCCGCCAACGGCTATGCGGCTGAGATGATGATCGGGAAAGCCCACCAAAATGGCTCTTTCGGCCGGCAGTTGGTGGACATCTACCAGTAAACCATCTTCTTGCGCCCAAACGGCCCATGCACTGAAAAAGCTCACCATCAATAGAAGCAGGCAATCTTTCATATTCATGCCGCACCCCCAGGAGAAGATGTTCCGTTAACGATGGGGGTGGCAGGTTCGGCAAAAATGATTTGGGGCAGGTTACGCAATCCGTCTAGTAATTTGGCCGAGTTGCCAGGGTTTTCAAAACGGACCACAAAGGCGCTGTGGCCGGCCATGGCACCACCCTCGATAATTTGAAAATCACTAGCTAACGGTTGCAATAGATGTTTTAGGTGGGATCTGTCAATTTCGGTTGAAAATATCAAGCGAATATCATTGGCTTGATAGGGGGATGGCGAAGGTGATGACAAGGTGCGAAATTGCGCGTCCTCCCTATTGCTGATTTGCCACTGCGCCATCAACAGCATAATCAATGGTATGAATATCAGAGAGAATGCCAGGGCGGCTGTGGCGGGAGAACCGAAAAAGGCGCCAATCCACTGCAACCGGCGCGGTTTTCCGGACGATCGGGCGGATTTGTTGTCTTCCGCCTCCACTTGCCGCCAAAACCGGTTCATCGCTATTTTGGGAGAGAGCGCCAAATCGGGCGCTTCTTGAATGGCCTGGGATAAATGACCCAACTGTTCCAGGGTTTTGCGGCACATGGCGCAGTGTTGCAAATGGGCTTGGATCTGACGCTTTTCGCTTTTCGTCAGGGTGCCATTGGCGTACCAGGGCAAAAGCAGGTTGATCTGTTCGTGGGTCATTTTCTGGGGAAGGGGATGAACATTCATGATACTACCTCTGAAGGTAAACCGGCCAACCCTGGCAAAATTTTTTGTAGCTTCTTGCGAGCATGAAACATGCGGGTTTTGATGGTATTTTCCGGACAGTCCATGATTTGGGCAATCTCCTGATAAGACATGCCATAAAAATAAGTCAACTCCAATACCGTGCGTTGATCCGGGGAAAGCAGGGCAAATGCGGTGTTCAGCCACTCGCTGGTTTCGTGATCACCAATAATGTTCTGGTTGCCGACCATCTCCCTGCCTATATCTTCCAGCGCCACATTCAGAGATTGTCTTTTTTCACGGCGAATAGCATGCATGCATTTGTTGTAAGCAATGCCAAACACCCAAGTAGAGGGGCGGGAGGTGCCATCGTAGGTACTCGCCTTTTGCCAAATCACCAGCATCACATCGTTGACGATCTCTTCCAGCCCATTCAACTGCCCGGTGATGCGGTGGCTAAAACGCAATAGCCTGGGGAAATAGACCCGGTAGAAAGCTTCAAACGCTTGCCGGTCACCCCGGCTGATGGCCTTTAACCACTGGGATTCAATTTGATCCGGGTTTCGGCCATCGTCGGGAGAATCTTTGTTTTGGCTCACGCGCCGCTTGCGAATCAGATTCATGAAACGCCTCGTTGGTTGATTCATTCCATGAATTCCTCCGGATTCCCAAAAAGTTCAATCATCTCATGGGGATTTGAAACCAAACCGATTGCTTGGCAACCGCAGTTTCCAAAAGGTTTCTCGAATTGAATGACTCACTGGCTATCAAAATCCCACTGAAATGGAAAAGACAAAAGAAGGATCAAGCTTTTCCGGGTCATAGGGCCAGGGCATTTCTTGCGCCTTGGGGGTAGGATAGGCTGATTGCACGTAGCGGAAATCCAGGGCCATGTACTTGAAAAACCAGCTGAAACCAGCGTCCCAATAAAGATAATCGTATTCCAACACATCTTTGGCCTGATTGAATCCCAAAGTCCCTGAGATTTCGATGGCATGGGTCACTGGATAACGCATCGAGACCTCATAAGCCAAGACCGACTGGCCGTGACTGAAAAAATTCGGCGCCCAGGCGATTTGCGCGGT
>JALSQY010000023.1 GCA_026985035.1 Methylothermaceae bacterium | reverse complement strand
TTCGTCATTACCGGCTAGATTGACCAGGTCGTCGGTCATGACAATCGTGCCCGATGGGAGGGCGAAGGCGTTGGCGCCGATCTTGTCGCTGTGGCGGAAAAATAATTGGAAGGGGTAGTCCCCGGCTTGCTCGGCAACGAGAGAGCGGAAACGTTTTTGCAGGCGTTGCCGGGTGTTCAAATCCAGTTGCGACGGTTCCAGCAAGGCATTGTCCATCAGCTCCAAGGCTCCCTTGCCGAGGGCGGCGCTGGTGGAAGCAGGCAGGGAAAAAGCAGCCATATTGGCCAGCAATGGCATACCGTAGCGGATAAATCCGACAGTGATGGCCAGGGTGACGATGCCGAACAGGACGACATATCTAAGCTTGCTTTCCATGGTATGGAGCCAGCGCTGTTTGCCATGCACCCCTAAATCGGCCAGGGCTTGGTCCACGATATCGTTTTCCACGGTTTCGAACTTACTGCCCCCGGGAAAATAAAAATTCCGGGGCGTACGGCCCAGGCGGGAACTGATACGGATTTTTTTCAGCGGGAATCGGTGCTGCTGGCCATTGGCTTGCAATAGCACGAACCCTTCCCGCTGAATTTCCAGGCTGGCGGGGACGGCGTAGGAGGTTTTGCCGTCATAAAAATAACCATGAAGCGTCGTCATAGTCCTAAATCAACATCGAATGCTTCGCCCATTTCCGAGCCCACGCTGCTGACCTCCTGCTGTTGACCAGCCACGAAGTCATCCAGATTTCCCTGGGCAATCAGTACGGTGTGATCGGCTTTGTACTTTGCCAGGCGGACTTTGGCCCAGGGCGCGAAAATGCCTGCGGTCAGCAGGATTCCCAGGGCATTGGTGAGGTAGATCCAGAATAACCCTTTGGTTTGCAGGCGGCTTTCCAGCTGATGTGACCCGAACTCGGTGTGGTTAAAGACGGCATTGATGATATGGCTGCGGAAGTAGGCGTATGCAAGCAGTCCTAGCGGAATGACCGCTACTAAAAAAAACTGGGGAAGAAAGTTTCTGGCGATTGAAAACACGAGCGCAAGGGCCAGTACCACGGCGAGCGCGTAGATGCCCAGGACTTTATAAAAATCCTTGGGGGTGGCCAAAAATTCGAAGGGCGTCGTGCCATACCGGGTGTTGGAGACGAGCAGGCGGTTTTGGCGCTGGAACATCAATGGTGCGGTGAGCCCCAAGGTAAGGGGGGTCAGCAAGGGCCAGAGCAGATAGGCTTTGGCGGCTTCTCCGTAATTGCCGTTAAAATGGAAACGAATATTTTTAAAGGCCGAATTGTGCATCTTGAATTTCAACCCCTTGACCACAATCCACGGCAACAAGGCCAGGAACGCCAGGGAAAACGCCGGTTCAGCCAGGGGGAAAAAACTGGCAATGGCGGATGAGCCGATCAGCACAGCGAAGGCAATGGCCCGGCCTTTGAGGATAGCCTTGGGGTCTGCCAGGTATTCGAACGCATGTTCGCCCAACCGCGTGTTGCTATAAAAGTACCGTTCCCGGCGGACTTTGGCCCAGGCGGAGTAAACACCTAGCGTCAAGATGGTCAAAAGCAAATTGACAACCCATATTTTAAAATATTCGCCGCCACTGCCGGTGAATTGAAAACGTAGAAATTGTGGGGGATTTGGTATTTGATCATTCATAACAGCTTTCCAAATGATTGACAGGGATTGAAAGTAAACGTCCTTGTAAGTTTAGATCGAAATACCAAAGGAAAAAGGGAACAGGCCAGCAATTACTGGCCTGGGTTGATTTAGCCCGGATATTTCACCAGCCGGCTTTGGGCCTCTATATAAGTAACTGATGTATAAACATAAATCACGGTGATTCATGACAAAAGGCAAGAGCCATTTTGTCCCCGGACCCAATCCTATGCCGGCCCAGTCGTGCCTGTCCTGCGCCATCATCCGGGATGCTGATGAAATATCCGGGCTATACTATTTTTCCCACAATGGCGCTAGCCATATCGCTCGTGGTGCAGTTAGATCCTGGCTTAAGGTCAGGGGTGACGTGCTGGCCTTCTTCAATCACGGCGCGAACCGCCCGGTCAATTTTGGTGGCGGCTTGCCGTTCTCCCAGATGGTCCAGCATCATCTTCCCGGCCATGATCAAGGCAGTGGGGTTGGCGATGCCTTTGCCGGCAATATCCGGAGCGCTGCCGTGAACCGCCTCGAACATTGCCGCTTCCTTGCCGATATTGGCACCGGCGGTAAGTCCGAGCCCGCCCACCAGGCCGGCCGCCAAATCGGAAAGAATATCCCCGAACAGATTGGTGGTGACCATGACATCGAATTGACTGGGCTTCATGACCATCAGCATGGCGCAAGCATCCACGATGCGGTCTTCAAATTCGATGTCTGGATATTTTTCCGCCACTTCCCGGCCTATTTCCAAAAACAATCCAGAAGTGCACTTGAGAATATTGGCTTTATGCACCACCGTGACTTTTTTGCGGCCATTGTCGCGGGCGTATTGGAAGGCATAGTCGATAATGTTCCGGCAGCCTTCCCGGGTGACTACGGCGATGCTTTCCGCGGCGATATTTTCACCGCCGGCCTTAATGAAATGTTCGATGCCGGCGTAAAGCCCTTCGGTATTTTCCCTTACCGTGATCAGATCGACATCGGTATAGGGCACTTGGGTGCCTTTAAAAGAAAGGGCAGGGCGGACGTTGGCGAAGAGGTTGAACTCTTGACGCAGGGCGACATTGACGCTCCGGTAACCGCCGCCCACGGGCGTCGTCAACGGTGCTTTCAAGGCGACCTTGTTGGTGCGGAAAGAGGCGACGGTAGGTTCCGGCAAGGGGTCGCCGTATTTCTCCACCGCCGCCATGCCTGCCAGTTGCCGGTCCCATTCGATGGTGACGCCGGTGGCTTCGATCACCCGGACGGCAGCTTCGGTGATTTCCGGGCCAATCCCGTCACCGGGAATTAAAGTCACTTTATGCATTCTGGTCTCCTCTTACCATTTGGATTCGCCGGTGACCGGATCGTACATTTCATGATGGATTTTGTTGCGGTTTTCGATCAATTCCTCGATGGTGGGTTCGTCGTTGATCGCCCGCTTGATGGCGAGCTTGGTGGCCTCATAATTGGTGCGGTAAAGGTCTTTTTTATCGGGGTTTTCCTGCTCGGCGCACCAGGGGTCGAGCCAAACATTGACGATGATGCCCACTTGGTTGGCCCAGTCCTTGGGGATGACTCCATCGATGACCGAATCGACGACAGCATCAGCAATGGCGGACTGAACCACGCCAAAGAACAGATTAATATAAGCTGTGCTTTTCATGGTGACCTTGGGCACCATCAAGGTGGCAGGTTTGACTTGTTGGTTACAGGCGCGGATGGCAAACAGCCGGGTGTGCCCTTCGGTTTGCCCCATCAGGGTGGCGAAGGCATTGCCCACCGGACCATTCAACGCTCCCAAGACTACTTCGGGCATGGCGTCGGTGCCTTGATCGTTGCTGGCGAAAACGGTGGCTTCGCCAGTCTTGAAAACTGGAATCTCGGACATGATTCTATTCCTCTTCTGGACGTTGGCAAAAAAGGTGAAATATTATACCAGCATAGATTTTGTAATCGTTTATGATCCACTAAATTCACATAGGTATAGGCTGGCACAGGAAATTGACTGATGGCTGAAATGAAAAAGCTAGAGAAAATTCAGGGATTCCTGATAGACCTGGACGGTGTTTTGTATGTGGGAGACCAGGTCATCGAAGGGGCCGACAGGGCGATTTCTGCCATTCGCCGGCATGGTTACAGGCTCCGCTTTATCACCAACACCAGCACGCGATCGCTGGCTTCCCTGCAAAAGAAACTGAAAGGTCTTGGATTCGATATTCCACAGTCAGAGATTATCAGCGCACCTCAGGCGGCATTGTTGTATTTGAAGTCCAAAGGCAATCCTGTATGTCATTTGCTATTGGCCGAGGATGTCCAGCAGGATTTCGCCGGTTTTCCACAATCACAAGACAAGGCCGACGCGGTAGTGATTGGGGATATTGGTGACGCTTGGAATTATACTGTGCTCAATCGAGCATTCCGGCTATTGTTTGCCGGTGCCGAGTTGATTGCCATGCACAAAAACCGGTTTTGGCAGACCGAATCTGGCCTGCAAATGGATATTGGCGGTTTTGTGGTGGCCTTGGAATATGCCAGCGGCAAACAGGCCAAGATCATGGGGAAGCCTTCAGCCGATTTTTTTCAGATGGCGCTCCAGGATTTGGGATTGCCTGCCACCCAAGTGGCCATTGTCGGCGACGATATCGAATCGGATATTGGCGGAGGGCAGCGGGTTGGGTTGATGGGGATTTTGGTGAAGACTGGGAAGTACCGCGAATCCTTTGTCAAAGCATCGAAAATTCAGCCAGATTTAGTAATAGCTTCAATTGCCGATTTGCCTGAATTGTTAGGTCCGACTCTTTGAATCAGCTCCATTTGGGTACCGTCGCGCATTTGCGCGGGAATCCCTTCCGTCAATCCAATTGCCTGGAAATCATCGAAGATGGGGCATTGTGGATTGGCGGGGATGGCAGAATCCTGGCGGTTGGGAGTCGTACGGACCTGCTGCCGGCAATCGGTTCGGACACCACTGTCCATTCCCATGATGGCGCTTGGCTACTACCGGGATTGGTGGATGCCCACCTGCACTTTCCTCAATACTATACCGTGGCGGCGGCCAATCAGGGCTTGCTATCCTGGCTCGAAGAAACGATTTTTCCCGCTGAGAGTGAATTCAAAAACGTCGGCTTCGCTAACAAAGCAGCCAACCAATTTGTCAGCCACTTACTCCGGACAGGGGTCACCACGGCGGCGGTTTTTGGCTCCCAGTTTCCCGACGCGACCATGGCTTTATTCGAGTCTGCAAAACATCAGGGACTGCGCTTGATTTCCGGTCTCACGTTAATGGATCAAGGCGGGCCTAAAGCACTGTTGAATACCCCTGAAGCCGCAAAAGCCTTGAGTCTGCAACTTATGGCGTATTGCCGGGGTGAGCCGCTCCTCCATTTTGCTTTGTTACCCCGGTTTGCCTTGGCATGTTCCCCTGCGATGTTGACCATGTGCGGGGAGTTGCTCAAGGATAATCCCGGTTGTTATTTACAAACCCATATCAACGAAAGCCTGGAAGAAATAGCCGCAGTCAAGAAGTTACACCCAAAATCCAAGCATTACCTCGATGTTTATGACCACTATGGTTTGTTAGGCCCCAATACGTTATTGATTCATAATATCCATGCCAGGGATGATGAGCTTCGGCGGATTGCCGAAACAGGCAGTGCGGTTTGTCATTGCCCCAGCAGCAATCTGTTTCTTGGCAGCGGGCTGTTTCCCTTTAAGCGACATCTTGATGCTGACATTGCTATGGCGCTGGGGACTGATGTCGGTGCGGGGTTGCATTTTTCTGTCTGGGAAGAAGCGGCCGAGGCATATAAGGTACAACAGTTGCGGCAATATCACCTGTCGCCAGGTCAATTGCTTTATTTAATGACTTTAGGCGGGGCGCGGGCGTTGGGACTAGGAGATGAGACGGGCAATTTTGAGGTAGGAAAATCAGCGGATTTTTTCGTCCTCCAACCGCAAAAGAGTGATTATTTAACGCAGCGGCTTAACCGCTGTCCGGATTTGGCATCACAATTGTTCGTGTTGATGCAGCTGACCAATTTTTGTTGCATCGTTGGCACTTATGTGCGAGGGGTTGTGAGAGGGTAATAGCAAGTAGAAGCGCTGTTTATTCTATTTTTGGACAAGGGTTGGTTTACAAGGAGGAGTTTATAGTGCATAATTTCAAAGATATTCAGGCGCGTAGCTCAGTTGGTTAGAGCACCACCTTGACATGGTGGGGGTCGTTGGTTCGAATCCAATCGCGCCTACCACTTGGTTTTTTCGAAGGCATCGCTTGGCGGTGCTTTATTTTTTGGCGTGAGTGCAAAAGAATTTATGCCCGTAGTAACCCTTCCCGATGGCAAGCAGTTGGCCTTTGATCACCCGGTCACGGTGAAACAGGTGGCCGAGGCGATCGGCCCTGGTCTGGCCAAGGCTGCGGTTGCCGGGCGAGTGAATGGGCGGCTGGTGGATTTGAGCGCTGTCATTCACCAAGATGCCCGGGTGGAGATCATCACCCCCAAGGAAGAAGAAGGGCTGGAAGTGGTGCGTCATTCCACTGCCCATCTGTTGGCGCAGGCGGTCAAAGAATTATATCCCGAGGCCCAAGTGACGATCGGGCCAGTGATCGAAGACGGTTTTTACTACGATTTTGCCTTTGAGCGCAGCTTTACGCCGGAAGACCTGGAAAAAATCGAGCAGAAAATGCAGCAACTTGCCAAGGCGGCCATGCCCGTGGAGCGCAAGGAAATGCCGAGAGATGAGGCCGTGGAATTCTTCCGCCGTCAGGGGGAAGAATACAAAGCTAAAATCATTGAGGATATTCCGCCTGGGGAAACCATTTCGCTTTATTCGCAGGGGGGGTTTACCGATTTGTGCCGCGGGCCCCACGTGCCGGATACCGGCAAGCTCAAAGCCTTCAAACTAACTAAAGTCGCGGGCGCCTATTGGCGCGGCGATTCCCGCAATGAAATGCTGCAAAGGATTTATGGCACGGCTTGGGCTGATAAAAAACAACTCAAACAGTATCTGCGCAGGCTGGAAGAGGCGGAAAAAAGGGATCATCGCAAGCTCGGCAGGCAGCTCGATTTGTTTCATATCCAGGAAGAAGCGCCGGGCATGGTGTTCTGGCACGACAAAGGCTGGCGGATATATCAGATCATCGAGCAATATATCCGGGAGAAATTACGCCAGCACGATTATCAGGAGGTCAAAACACCGTTGGTGGTGGATCGTTCCTTATGGGAAAAATCCGGTCACTGGGATAAATTCCAAGACATGATTTTCACTACTCACTCGGAAAATCGTGATTACGCCATCAAGCCCATGAATTGCCCCTGTCACGTGCAGATCTACAATCAAGGGCTTAAGAGTTACCGGGATTTGCCCTTGCGGATGGCGGAATTCGGATCTTGCCATCGCAACGAGCCTTCCGGAACCTTGCACGGATTGATGCGGGTGCGCAGTTTCGTCCAGGATGATGCCCATATCTTTTGCGCTGAGTCCCAAATTCAAGAGGAAGTTTCCGCTTTTATCGATTTGTTGTTTGAAGTCTATAAAGACTTCGGCTTTGAAGATGTTCCGGTAAAATTATCCACCCGGCCGGAAAATCGGGTAGGCAGCGATGAGATTTGGGACAAAGCGGAAAAGGCTCTGGAGGAAGCGTTAAACCGGAAAGGCCTGGATTGGCAGTTGCAACCTGGCGAAGGCGCCTTCTACGGGCCTAAAATTGAATTTGCTCTCAAAGACTGCTTGAATCGGATCTGGCAATTGGGAACGATTCAGGTGGATTTCTCCATGCCAGGCCGTCTGGGAGCGACTTATATCGCTGAAGATGGAAGCCGGCAGACACCGGTAATGTTGCACCGGGCAATATTGGGTTCCTTGGAGCGTTTTATCGGAATCCTGCTCGAGCATTACGCCGGGTTGTTGCCTTTGTGGTTGGCACCTGTGCAAGCCGTTATTCTGAATATCACCGATCGCCATAAGGATTATGCCTTGCAAATTCAAGAAATTTTGTCTTCCCAAGGATTTAGGGTGGAAACTGACTTGAGAAACGAGAAGATCGGCTATAAAATCCGCGAGCACTCCATGCAACGTGTACCGTACTTGCTGATTGTTGGAGACAAGGAAATGGAATCCAAGCAAGTGACAGTACGCACGCAACAGGGTGAGGATAAAGGGGCTATGCCACTGGAAAGCTTGGTTTCGTGGTTTGATGAACAGATCAGGGCAAAACAAGCCGTGGTAGAGTTGGAATCGTGAATATGAGGAGAAGTCAGCATCGCTGCTAAAACAGAAGTACGTCGAAACGACGAAATCAGGGCGCCGAAAGTAAGGTTGATAGGCGCTGATGGCAATCAGTTGGGGGTGGTCCCGATTGGGGAGGCCTTGCGTATTGCCGAAGAGGCAGGGCTGGACTTGGTGGAAATCGCTCCCCAAGCGGATCCCCCGGTTTGCCGGATAATGGATTACGGCAAATTCCGCTTTGAAATCAGCAAAAAACAGCAGGCAGCCAAAAAAAAGCAAAAGCAAATTCAGGTCAAGGAAATCAAATTCCGGCCCGGAACCGGGGAAGGGGATTACCAGATTAAGCTGAGAAACCTGATCCGGTTTTTAAGCGATGGAGACAAGGCCAAGGTCACCGTGCGCTTCCGGGGTCGGGAAATGGCCCATCGAGAGCTGGGTATGGAATTGTTGAAGCGCGTGGAAAAGGATCTGGAAGAATACGCTACCGTCGAGCAACATCCAAAATTGGAAGGCAGGCAAATGGTGATGGTGCTTGCCCCGAAAAAGAGAAAGTAAACTAGGAGTTTTTTATGCCAAAGTTAAAAACCAATCGCGGCGCTGCTAAGCGTTTTAAGCGGACCGGCTCGGGGAAATTTAAGCGCAATCATGCGAATCGCCGCCACATTTTGACCAAAAAGACGACCAAGCGGAAACGCCATTTGCGCCACAAGGATTATTTGAGCGCGTCCGATACCCGGGAAGCCAAGCAACTTATGCCTTACGCCTAAGTCAAGATTGATCCGATTGTTTGAATTGAAAGATAGCCTGTTTTGACAGGTGAGAGAAACGAGAGGTTATCATGCCGAGAGTGAAACGTGGAGTAACGGCGAGGAAACGCCACAAGAAAGTTTTGAAACAGGCCAAGGGCTATTATGGTGCCCGCAGCCGGGTGTACCGGGTTGCCAAGCAGGCTGTCATTAAAGCAGGCCAATATGCTTACCGTGACCGCCGCCAGCGTAAACGGCAATTCCGATCTTTGTGGATAACCCGTATCAATGCGGCGGCTAGAGAGCATGGTTTGTCTTATAGCCGCTTCATGGCCGGGCTAAAAAAGGCCTCCATCGACATTGACAGGAAAATCCTGGCTGATTTGGCGGTGCACGACAAAGAGGCCTTTGCCGAATTGGCCAAAATTGCCCAAGGCTAATTAGCCTGTGACCGATTCCTTGGAAACCTTGCTGGCGCAAGCAGAAAAAGATTTGGCGTCAGCAACGGACCTTCAATCACTTGAGCAGGTCCGGGTTCGCTACCTTGGCAAAAAAGGCGTTTTTACCCAGCGGATGAAAGAACTGGGTAAATTGCCGCCAGAACAGCGGCCTCAGGTAGGTAAGGTCGTCAACGAGGCCCGGCAGAAATTTCAGCAAGCGCTGGAATCCAGGCATGCTGCTCTGCAACAGGCCCAATTATCCAGGCGCTTGGCCGCAGAGTCGATTGATGTGACGCTTCCGGGGCGAGGGCAGCGCCTCGAAGGCTTGCATCCGGTCACGCTGACGATGCGCAGGATCGAAAAAATTTTTGCCAGTGTCGGCTTTCAGGTGGCGGAAGGTCCGGAAATCGAAGACGATTATCATAACTTCGAGGCCTTGAATATTCCTGCCCATCATCCCGCCCGTGCGATGCACGATACCTTCTATGTTGACGAACATACGCTGCTGAGAACCCATACCTCTCCAGTCCAGATTCGAGTCATGGAAGAGGACTCCCCTCCCCACAGAATTATCGCGCCCGGGCGCGTTTATCGTTGCGATTCCGATTTGACTCATACCCCCATGTTCCATCAGGTGGAAGGCTTTTTGGTGGATGAAGGGGTAAGCTTTGCTCATTTACGCGGCGTGCTTGACGAATTTTTGCGGAATTTTTTTGAGCAGGATGTTGAGGTGCGTTTCCGGCCGTCTTATTTCCCTTTCACCGAACCTTCCGCTGAAGTGGATATCGCCTGTGTCATGTGCCAGGGTGAGGGATGCCGGGTCTGCGGTCAAAGCGGCTGGCTGGAAGTCATGGGGTGCGGCATGATACATCCAAGGGTTTTTGAGTTCGTCAAAATTGATCTGGAGCGTTACACTGGTTTCGCTTTTGGCCTCGGTGTCGAGCGCCTTGCCATGCTACGTTACGGAATTAACGATCTACGCCTTTTCTTCGAGAACGATTTACGCTTTCTCGAACAATTTCACTGAAAAATCATTATGCGCTTTAGCGAAGCTTGGTTGCGAGAACACGTCAACCCGCCGGTGGACACACAAACGTTGGTTGAACAGCTGACCATGGCCGGTTTGGAGGTCGACAGTGTCGAGCCGGCGGCACCGGATTTTTCCGGTGTGGTGGTTGCTCAGGTGTTATCTGTCGAACCTCATCCCAATGCGGATAAACTGCGCCTTTGTCAGGTGACTATTGGAACCGATGATCTGCTGCCCATTGTTTGCGGCGCTCCCAATGTGCGTAAGGGAATGAAGGTTCCTTTGGCTACCGTGGGTGCTATTTTACCTGACGGTATGAAGATCAAAAAAGCCAAGCTTCGCGGCGTCGAATCGTTAGGAATGTTGTGTTCCGCCCGGGAACTGGGTTTGGCCGAGGCGGCATCGGGCTTGTGGGAGCTTCCCGAAGATGCCCCGCTTGGGCAAGATCTCCGTCAGTATTTACAGCTGGAAGACGCAATTATTGATGTGGATTTGACCCCCAACCGTGCGGATTGTCTGAGCATCGAGGGAATCGCGCGGGAAGTCGCGGTATTAAATAAAATCGACTGGCGTCCGCTTTCGGTTTCTGCCGTTGCTGCCGACGAAACGGCAACCTTGCCCATTGATATTGCCAATGAAGCCGAGTTCGCCTGTCCCAGATATCTTGGACGATTGATCAAAGGAATCAACCCTGATGTATCCACTCCCCTCTGGATGCAAGAGCGCTTGCGCCGTAGCGGTATTCGTAGCATCAGCGCAATTGTCGATATTACTAATTATGTGATGCTGGAACTGGGACAACCTTTGCATGCCTTTGACGCGGATACATTGCAAGGGGGTATCCAAGTGCGCTTTGGACGTCAGGGTGAAAAACTGGTGTTATTGGACGATCAGGAAATTACGCTTAACGATGACGTCCTGGTGATTGCGGATGATGTTAACCCTCTGGCGTTAGCGGGAATTATGGGCGGTAAGTCCTCTGCGGTGACCGGCACCACGCAAAATATATTTCTGGAATGTGCATTCTTCAGTCCTGAAGCCATAATGGGGAAGGCCCGCCGTTTCGGGTTGCACACCGATTCTTCCCATCGTTTTGAGCGGGGGGTGGATCCAAACTTACAGTCCAGAGCCATTGATCGGGCCAGTGCGTTGATTTTACAAATTGCCGGTGGCCACGCTGGTCCTGTGAGCGAAAAAGTTGGCGAGAAGTATTTACCTCTGCGCCCTTTGATTGAGCTTCGGGGTCAGCGAATAGAAGCATTGCTTGGTTTGACTATTGAAGATGCCGAAACCGACGATATTTTGAAGCGCTTGGGCATGATGGCGGAAAGAGAAGCTGGCATGTGGAAGGTCAGGCCGCCAAGTTTTCGTTTTGACATTGCTATCGAAGCTGATTTGATTGAGGAATTGGCCCGGATTTATGGGTATAACAACCTTCCGGTTCAAAGCCTTTCTTTCCCGACGCCGCTTCAGTCAGCACCTGAAAGCCAATTGTCCTTGGACAGAATCAAGGACGTTTTGGTGGATCGCGGCTTTCAAGAGGTGATAACCTACAGTTTTGTTGATGCTTCTCTGCAAGAGAAGCTAACGCCTGATCTCGAAGCTGTTCCTTTGTTGAATCCGCTGTCCTCTGAAGTTGCTGTTATGCGTACCACACTGTGGTCGGGTTTGTTGAATGCGGCTCAATACAATTTCAATCGCCAGCAGCGTCGCATCCGGCTTTTTGAAAGCGGCATGAAGTTTTATCGCCAAAGTGGTGCCATTCAGCAGGATAAATATCTGGCGGGATTGGCTACTGGTGCTGTTTTGCCGGAACAGTGGGGAGTCACGCCTAGAGAAATCGATTTCTTTGACTTGAAGGCTGATATTGAAGCTATTTTATCCCTTACCCGGAGAAAGCGGAATTTCGTGTTTGAGGCGCAAGCTCATCCTGCATTGCATCCAGGCCAGTCAGCCAGAATCTTGTCCAGAAAAGATAATCAAGTGTGTGGGTGGATGGGCATGTTGCATCCACAAATCGCACAAGATTTGGATCTGGATCAAAATATCTTTTTGTTTGAAATTAGGCAAAGCGCTTTAACCCATCAAGAGATTCCAGCATTTCAACCGCTTTCAAAATATCCCAGTGTGCGCCGGGATATCGCTTTAGTGATTCCTGACGAAGTCGAAGCGCAAAGCTTGATTGATGCGATTTTTGCTTGCCAAGCGGACGTACTTCAGGACGTACTGTTATTCGATGTTTATCAGGGAAAAGGGCTTGAAGCGGGTCAAAAAAGCGTCGCTTTGGGACTGGTTTTGCAACATCCTGAAAAAACCTTGACTGATTCCGATATTGATGTAATTGTAAATGATATATTACAGAAGTTAGCGGATCAGTTTGGTGCCAGATTAAGAGGATAGGCAATGACAGTGACCAAAGCCGATATTGTGGAAAAATTGTATGAAGAAATAGGCTTAAATCGCAAGGATGCCAAAGAATTGGTGGACATCTTCTTCGAAGAAATTAAATATGCCTTGGAACGGGGTGAGGCGGTGAAAATTTCAGGATTCGGAAATTTTGATCTGCGAGATAAAAACGAACGGCCAGGCAGGAACCCTAAAACCGGCGAGGCAATTCCTGTCAGTGCCCGCCGTGTGGTTACCTTCAAAGCCGGACAGAAGCTCAAAAGCAAGATAGATGCCTTAACCAAAGAAGAATCTTAACTGGCTATTTTTTTATAGTATAATAATCAGGATTTCGGGGCGTAGCGCAGTCTGGTAGCGCACCACAATGGGGTTGTGGGGGTCGAAGGTTCAAATCCTTCCGTCCCGACCATTTCTTAAAGCCCGGTATAATGGGCATGCTTGTATCCTTCGTTCTATTAATAGTTCCATTCTGGAATACCCTTTCCCTTTTAATCCTCCGAACCTATTTTCAAATAAATTTCGGCTTAAATGGTCAGGAAGCCCTTTTGTTTTCGGCATGAATATTTCGGCGCTGCGTGCTTTGCGCATTATTCGTTGGAGGCGTCTGGCCGTTAGTAAAGACTCTACAGCCAAAGCTCCGAAGGTGGCGCCTGCTTTATCTGCGGCTAGATCACTAAAACTAAATCCGCTGCCTGTATTAAAGTCCATCAACTCTTTATAAGTACCCAGTGCCTTTGCCAGGGATTGGTTGCCAGTGGCGGCGATGGCAGCAGCTAAAATAAAATGTTGAGCCAAATCGTGACGGTGATATATCTGTAATGTTTTTTTCTTTGGCGTCGTATACGGCTCTTGTATCCCAAATAATTGACAGGGATTTTGTCCGTTGACATAGGCTGCTGCCACCTGCAGAAGTGCCTTGTTTTCTCGGACAGCATTTTTTAGGCTTGCTTGGTTATAAGCACGTTGGAACAAAAATCGCAAATAACTTGATAGCTCTTGTTCTTTGGTCATTTGACTCCATTGAGAGGTGGCACGGCAATAAGGGATAAGACGGGAATTTTTGAGTGTCTGTAAAATGGCTTCCGAGTGCAATTGCGGACTGGAAACGTTGATTGCGAGAAAACCATTGCCAAGCTGAACTGGATACTTGTAAAACATGGATACCATGTCAGCTGTAGGCTCTTTTTTGGTTAGCCACAATAACGCTTTTTCAATTATTGCCGAAGGTAAAGTCAGTGATCCAACTTTAACAGAAGCGAGCTTTAAACGCTTTTCATAAGTTTTTAATGTAATGTCAAAATTTAAGAACAAGAAAGGTGGCTTCGTGCCCAAGGTCATTTTGAGATTAACCTGCTTAGGTGTGATCAGAACCTGGATTTGATTGCTCATACCTTGTTGGTTGAGATAGCTGTGCAAGGCTTTCGCCAAGGTTTTCTCTGCAATTTTGAAGCTTCCTGGCGAAAGGCTAGAAGCGTTTGGAAAGGTGGATTTTTGAACTGGATGTTTGCTTTTTGGCGCGATGGGCTTTGCTGAAACCAGCAACAGCAATAGGCCAATAATGCAAAGTAGTGCCGCGAGTAACAACCAAGTGAGAGTTTTAATGAAACCGGGCATGATGCTTTAAAATCGAGCGAACATTCGATCTATTAATGACAAATGGTGGGACAAAAGAATAAAATACACCAAACATGTTTAAAGGAAACATAAAAACAATATGGTAATGGCACAATCAAAGAAAAAAGCAGAAAAAAAAGAACCAAAAGATGAGATTCTCAAAGCAGCATTGAAACTTTTTACCCAAAAAGGTTATTTCAATACTTCAGTGGCAGATATCCGGCGGGAAGCGGACGTAAGCACAGGCACAATTTATCACTATTTTAAAAATAAGGAAGCGATTGCCGATGCCCTGTATCAAGATATCATCGCATCGTTAAATGATTCTCTCAAAGAGATTAAAAATAGAACTAAAAACTCATTCGAACGTCTTCGCGCAATCGTCGAACTATTTTTTGCATTAACTGAAGATGCTTCTGAAGTCATGGGCTTTATTGTGTTGGCTCATCATCAAGAATTTCTTCCTAGCGAAAAACCACTAAGCATGTCGCCACCGTTTCTTTTGTTAACGGAAATAATGCAAGAAGGCATCCGTAGTGGGGAATTAAGACGCATGGATCCTGTAGTTGCCAATGCCTGTTTTTACGGTACATTGTCGCGCATGATCCAATTACGCTTGGAGGATGCTTTGGAAAAGCCGCTGGATTGGTATCTTTTGGATACGTGGACGGCGATTTGGAAGGCGCTTTCCCCTTAACCAAAAGTGCCTCATAATTATTTTCATGCGATGGAGAGTTCAGGAGCCTCTGATTAAGAGAAGCTCCTGCTGCATATGGATATCCGCCATCGGCGATAGCCGATGTCAGCCCTTGTCCGTCAAGAGATTCCGCCCAATATCGCCGATGGACAAGGGCGCGCAATCAACAGGTCAGGGCGGCGTGTTGATTGCCGGGTTAATAGTTCAATTTTGTTCAGGCAGGCAGTTCCGAATATCCCATTAAATATTCATCCACTGCCCGCGCGGCTTGGCGCCCTTCCCGAATCGCCCAAACGACTAGGGACTGACCCCTTCTCATATCGCCTGCGGCAAATACTTTATCGATAGAAGTACGATAGCTTTTGGTATCGGCCTTGACGTTACCTCTTGGGTCAAGTTCCACTCCCAATTCCTTGAGCATACCTTCATGAACTGGGTGGACAAATCCCATGGCCAAAAGCACCAGGTCTGCATCCAGTTCGAACTCGCTTCCCTCGATTTCTTTCATTTGCCAGCGACCGTTATCGTCCTGAGACCATTCTACTTTTATTCCATGGAGTTTTTTCACTTGGCCGTCTTTGCCTTCGAAATATTTGGTGTTGACACTCCACATGCGCTCGCAACCCTCTTCATGAGAAGTCGAAGTACGCAGTTTTTGCGGCCAATAAGGCCAAGTCAGCAGCTTTTCTTCCTTTTCTGGCGGCTTTGGGAGGAGTTCCAGTTGCACGACTGAAAGAGCGCCTTGGCGAATGGAGGTACCTACGCAGTCTGAACCCGTATCTCCGCCCCCAATGACAACGACCCGTTTACCTGTAGCGGTAATGCTTCGTTCTGGCGGGATAGTGTCTCCTGCCACGCGGCGGTTTTGCTGTGGCAAAAATTCCATGGCGAAGTGAATGCCCTGCAAGTCCCGACCGGGAACATTTAAGTCTCTTGGTTTCTCGGACCCACCCGCCAGAACGACGGCGTCGTATTTTTCCAGAAGGTCAGCAATAGGAATATCAACGCCTACATGGGTGTTGGGCCTGAAAATCACGCCTTCCGCCCGCATTTGAGCCATGCGCCGGTCAATATGGTGCTTTTCGAATTTGAAATCGGGGATGCCATAGCGCATCAACCCACCAATGCGGTCATTTTTTTCAAAGACCACAACCCGGTGACCGGCCCGGGCAAGCTGTTGCGCACAAGCCATGCCGGAAGGCCCGGAACCGATGATGGCTACCTGTTTGCCGGTACGGGATTCAGGAATTTCTGGCTTGATCCAGCCTTCTTCCCATGCTTTATCGACAATACTGCATTCAATGGTTTTGATGGTGACAGGATCGTCTTCTAAATTCAGGGTGCAAGCCGCTTCGCAGGGGGCAGGGCAGACTCGGCCAGTGAATTCCGGGAAGTTATTGGTGCGATGTAAGGTTTCTATGGCTTCTTGCCACTTATCGCGATAGACCAAGTCGTTCCAGTCGGGAATCAAATTATTGACCGGGCAACCATTGTGGCAATAGGGTATGCCGCAGTCCATGCATCGTGCCCCTTGATTGGCAACTTCTTCCGGGGACAATGGAATGACGAATTCGCGAAAATGTTGAATTCGATCCGCTACCGGAGCGTAACCCCGGTCATGACGTTGTATTTCAAGGAAACCGGTAGGTTTTCCCATTCTTGAACCTCTATAACTTGTCTTTGGGTTTTTCGGTTAGGCGCTCAAACGGATGCGAGCTTGTTCCTGTTCCATTTGCAGTTGTTGCAATGCCCGGCGATAGTCTACTGGCATTACCTTGACGAACTTGCTTCTATATTGAGGCCAGTAATCAAGTATTTTTCTTGCTTGCTGGCTATCGGTATAGTGCAGATGGGCTTGAATCAAGGATTTGAGGCGATGCTCATCATAGCGGGTCATATCGTGAGCCACGTTGACCCAGCCATGGGTTTCCAAGTCGCCACCCTGGTGATCCAATTCTTCCAAAGCTATATCTTCTTCTAAAACAGGCTCCAGCTCCACCATGGCGAGATTGCAGCGTCTCTCAAAATCTCCTTCTTCATCCAGGACATAGGCAATGCCTCCGGACATGCCTGCGGCAAAATTGCGGCCGGTTTGTCCCAATACCACAACGACGCCTCCAGTCATGTATTCACAGCCATGGTCTCCGACACCTTCAACCACGGCGATAGCGCCAGAGTTGCGGACAGCAAAGCGTTCCCCGGCGACGCCGCGGAAGAAACATTCACCGCTGATGGCGCCGTAGAGAACTGTGTTGCCCACAATGATGTTTTCTTCCGGCACAATTGGGGTTTCCTTGGGAGGATAAATGATGATTCTTCCTCCAGATAATCCTTTACCCACATAGTCGTTGGCTTCGCCGTCCAGTTCCAGTGTCACTCCCCGCGCCAGCCAGGCGCCGAAGCTCTGGCCGGCAATGCCGTTAAGCCTAATATGGATAGTGTCATCGGGCAGTCCTTCGTGGCCGTACCGTTTGGCCACCTCACCAGACAACATGGCACCGACAGTGCGATGTATGTTGCGCACTGGCGTTTGAATGATGACTGGTTGCTGGTTTTCCAGGGCGGGTTGGGCTTCGGTAATGAGCCGATTATCCAAAGCCTTGTCAATTTCGTGTGGCTGCCCTTCGCAATTGAAGATTTTCACTTCCGGTGCGGCTTTGGGCTTAGTGAGGATTTTAGAGTAATCCAGCCCTTTGGCCTTCCAATGATCAATGGCATCAGCCATGTCAAGGCGATCTGATTGACCGATCATTTCATCGATAGTGCGATATCCTAATTCCGCCATCAGCCGGCGTACCTCTTCGGCCACGAAGAAGAAATAATTCACTACGTGCTCCGGTTTGCCGACAAAACGTTTGCGCAGTTCGGGATCTTGCGTGGCGACACCGACTGGGCACGTATTGAGATGGCATTTGCGCATCATGATGCAGCCTTCGACAATCAAGGGGGCAGTTGCGAAACCAAATTCATCAGCGCCCAGAAGCGCGCCGATAACCACATCCCGGCCAGTGCGCAGTCCGCCGTCCACTTGCACGCAGATTCTGCTCCGCAGATTGTTCAAAACCAATGTCTGGTGGGTTTCAGCCAAGCCTACCTCCCAAGGCAAGCCTGCATGCTTAATGGAAGTCAAGGGGCTGGCACCCGTGCCGCCATCGTAACCGGCGATAGTTACGTGATCAGCGTGTGCTTTGGAAACCCCGGCGGCAATGGTGCCAACTCCCACTTCAGATACTAGCTTAACGCTAATACGGGCACGGGGATTGACGCATTTGAGATCGAAGATGAGTTGCTTGAGATCTTCGATAGAATAAATATCGTGATGGGGTGGCGGAGAGATCAATCCGACGCCCGGTGTGGAATGGCGCACTTTGGCGATAATTTTATCTACCTTGTGACCCGGCAGCTGACCGCCTTCCCCAGGTTTTGCGCCTTGGGCAATTTTGATTTGGATATCGTCGGCATTCACCAGATATTCGGTGGTCACTCCGAAACGCCCCGAAGCTACCTGCTTGATGGCAGAGCGCATGGAATCGCCATTGGAGAGTGGCTTGAAACGCTCCGGCAATTCGCCGCCTTCCCCGGTGTTTGATTTTCCCCCAATCCGGTTCATGGCAATCGCCAAGGTAGTATGTGCCTCCCAGGAAATAGAGCCGAAAGACATAGCGCCCGTCGCAAAACGTTTGACAATCTCTTTGGCGGGTTCGACTTCATCCAACGGCACCGGATCGCGGTCAAATTTAAAGCGCATCAGGCCCCGTAAAGTGAGATGGCGCTCACTTTGTTCATTAATCAATCGGGCGTATTCCTCGTAGGTTTGCCAGTTATTGCTGCGGGTTGCGTGTTGCAGCTTGGCAACGGTATCGGGCGTCCAGATATGATCTTCACCCCGCAGGCGGAAAGCAAATTCTCCCCCAACGTCAAGGGCTTCTCTGTAATCCAATGCTTCACTATAGGCGAGCCGATGACGTTTGAGGGTTTCCACGGCGATTTCATCCAATCCAGCACCTTCGGTAGTGCTGGAGGTGCCGGTAAAGTACTGGTCGAGAAAACTTTGGTTCAATCCCAACGCGTTAAAGATCTGTGCCCCGCAATAGGACTGATAGGTGGAGATCCCCATTTTTGACATGACTTTTAAGATGCCCTTGTTTACGGCTTTGATATAACGTTTATGGGCTTCCTCCTCACTTAAAGGTTCCGGGAGCTTGGTGCGCAGGTGAGACAGGGCATCAAACGCCAGATAGGGATTGATGGCTTCCGCCCCGTAGCCGGCCAGGGTGCAGAAGTGATGCACCTCCCTTGCTTCGCCAGTTTCAATGACCAAGCCGGCTTCGGTGCGCAGACCTTTGCGGATCAAATGATGGTGAACCGCTGAGGTGGCGAGCAATGCGGGAATTGCTGCGTGTCTGGCGTCTACCTCGCGGTCGGAAAGGATCAAGATATTGTTGCCGGCAAGAACTGCTTGTTCGGCTTCGCCGCACAACTGCTCTAAAGCCTTTTTCATCCCTTCCACGCCCTCATCGGCAAGAAAGCAGAAGCTCAAAGTGGCTGTGCGGAAGGCGCCGTGGGTTCGTGGCTCGATATAACGGATTTTTTCGAGGTCGGTATTGGTAAGGATGGGTTGATGAGCCTCCAGCCGCATATGAAGGTCGCCTTGATTTAGGCCAAGCAAGTTGGGTCTGGGGCCGATCAGGGTAACCAGCGACATGACCAGTTCTTCCCGGATAGGGTCGATGGCTGGGTTGGTTACTTGGGCAAAGCCTTGTTTGAAATAGTCATAGAGCAGCCTTGAACGTTTGGATAAAACAGCCAGTGAGGCATCGTTGCCCATGGAGCCAACCGGGTCTTGGCCACTGACGGACATGGGCTGCAGGAAGAGTTTAATGTCTTCTTGGGTGTAACCGAAATCCTGAAGACGGTTCAGCAAGGTTTCCTCGTCAGGCGCCATGGGCGCGACTTCCGGGGGTAATTTCTCCAACTGGATTTGGGTTTTGTCCAGCCAATCTTGATAAGGGGCTTGTCCCGCCAGTTCTGCTTTCAGTTCCGCATCGTCGATGATACGGCCTTTTTCCATATCAATCAGGAACATTTTGCCGGGTTGCAAGCGCCACTTTTTAATGATTTTTTCTTCAGGGACGTGTAATACGCCCATTTCTGACGCCATCACCACCAGCCCATCATCTGTAATCAAATAACGCGCGGGGCGCAGGCCATTGCGGTCGAGAGTTGCACCAATTTGACGGCCATCGGTGAAGGCAATGGCCGCAGGCCCATCCCATGGTTCCATGACCGCAGCGTGATACTCATAAAAGGCGCGCCGTTTTTCATCCATCAGGGGATTGCCTGCCCAGGCCTCGGGAATCAGCAGCATCATGGCATGCGCCAGGGAGTAGCCGCCAGCGACAAGCAGTTCCAGCGCGTTATCGAAACAGGCTGAATCCGATTGGCCTTCGGCAATTAATGGCCAGAGTTTGTCTAAGTCCTCGGCGAGCAAATCGGATTTCATCGCGTGACGGCGGGCTGCCATCCAATTGATATTGCCGCGCAGAGTGTTGATTTCCCCATTGTGGGCGATCATGCGGAATGGCTGGGCCAAGTCCCATGAGGGAAAGGTATTGGTGGAAAAGCGCTGGTGGACCAAGGCCATGGCGGATACGATGCGCTCATCGTGTAATTCGGGATAATAATCTCCCACCTGGGCAGCCAATAGCATACCTTTGTAGGCCAGGGTTCTGGACGAGAAAGAAGGGATGTAGAAATTGGCGCCATCCTCGATTTGTAATTCTCGGATGCGGTTTTCAACCAGCTTGCGAATGACAAAAAGCTTGCGCTCAAAACTGTCCTGATCCGGACAATTGTCACCACGCCCGATAAATATCTGCCGTACTGCCGGTTCTACTTCTTTGACGGATTGGCCGATACCTTTATTGTTAGTGGGTACATCCCGCCAGCCAAGAACGGACTGACCTTCGGCGGTGATGGTTTGTTCCAGAATTTGCTCGCATTTTTCCCGGTTGGAAGATGACCGGGGGAGGAAAATCATACCGACGCCATAGTGCCCAACTGCAGGGAGTTCGACTGCTGTTTTTGCGCATTCTTCCCGTAAAAAGGTGTCTGGGATTTGAATCAAAATACCAGCGCCATCACCTGCCAAGGGATCGGCGCCCACTGCGCCGCGATGGGTTAAGTTAGTGACGATTTCCAGTCCCTGTTGAATAATAGAGTGACTTTTACGCCCTTTGATATCGGCAACGAAACCGACTCCACAGGCATCATGCTCGTGGCTGGGATCGTACAAACCTTGTCTGCGTGGTAATCGGTTATGATTCATGTTCGACCTCGTTCAGATCATCGTGTAGGGGCCCATGGAAGCTGTTATTCTTCCCCTGAAGTTTTACTGTTCTTCAGTTTTCCGGCCATTCTTTACCGGCCCCGCCAATTCACAGAAAAGCACTAAAGAATAAGAGACTTGAATTAGATTTGCAAGATTGCCATGTATTTTCCCCTGTTTTTAAGGCGTTTATTCACCCGATGAAAAAACAAGTGCGAGGGGCTTGGGTTGCCGGAGTTGTGGTTTTTTCATTCCTTTCCGGGTGTGGGAGCCTTGGTTTTTTTAGACAGGTGGACTTAACTCCCATTCACGGCCGTCATTATCGGGTAAAAACTGGTGATACTCTTTATTCCGTTGCCCGCAGGGCGGGTCTCAATTACAAAATTTTGGCCCGCTGGAACCGGATTCGCCCCCCTTACACAATTTATATCGGCCAAAAGCTTCATCTCCATCCTCCGGTTTCAACTCGTAAGCCATCTCTAAAGCCGGTAAAAGCCGCCCGTAGACCAAAATCAAAAAAAATTAAACAAAATTTTAAAAAAAAGCTAAAGGTTGTTTGGCAGTGGCCGTTAAAGGGGGTGATTGCAAGGAATTTTCACCAAACTGGTGCCAAAGGGATTGATATCGAAGCGCCACCGGGGACTCCGGTTAGGGCCATCGGCAATGGAAGTGTCGTCTATAGTGGCACGGGCTTGGTGGGATATGGAAATCTTGTCATCGTTAAACACGATGAAATTTACTTATCGGCTTATGGCAATAATCGCCGGCTCCTGGTCAAGGAAGGACAACGAGTTAAAAAAGGCCAGATTATTGCGGAAGTCGGCCAGGGCAGGGGGAGGCGCAGTCTGTTGCACTTCGAGATTCGCAAGCGTGGCAAACCGGTCAATCCTTTGCATTATTTACCAAGACGATAGCTCGAGGCAGTCGAAACCAAACGGGGAAATGGGGATGTCTGAACAAGTGTATGAAGTAACCACAGTAGAAGCCGAAATCACTGAAACCGATTTAACGCCAGAATGGCAAGCAGAGGCGAGTCCAGTTGCTGAAGAAGGGCCAGTAGAATCTTCTGCCCAATTTGATGCCACGCGTATCTATTTAAATGAGTTGAGCCGTTCTCAATTGTTGACCGCAGAAGACGAAAAGCATTACGGTACATTGGCCCGTGAAGGCGATGAAGCAGCCCGCAAGAAAATGATTGAAAGCAATCTTCGCCTGGTGGTTAAAATCGCCCGTCGATATTTAAACCGTGGTTTGCCTTTGCTGGATTTGATCGAAGAGGGCAATTTGGGTTTGATCCGCGCAGTGGAAAAGTTCGAGCCAGCACGGGGCTTCAGGTTTTCTACCTATGCCACATGGTGGATTCGCCAAACCATCGAGCGGGCATTGATGAACCAGACACGCACGATTCGTCTGCCCATTCATATCGTCAAAGAAATGAATGTCTACTTGAAAGCACAGCGGCAGTTAGCACAAAAGCTGGATCGGGATCCCACCGCGGAAGATATCGCCGAGTTTCTGGAGAAACCAGTCAAGGATGTTGAAAGGATGCTAAAGCTCAATGAGCGCACTAGTTCGGTGGATGTGCCCTACGGCAAGGAATCGGATAAACCTTTGCTGGAAATAATGACTGATGAAGCGGTCGATGGGCCGGAAGAAACCGTTCAGGAAGATGCCATGCGGGTACGGATGGACCAATGGCTAAAGCAATTACCAGAGAAACATCGGGAAGTCTTGCTGCGCCGTTACGGTCTATGGGGTTATGAGCTTTCTACTTTAGAACAAGTCGCCCGGGAAATGCAGGTTACCCGTGAACGAGTCCGCCAAATCCAAATGGAGGCGGTGAAGAAGATGCGAGACATGCTGGAGGCAGAAGGTTTTTCCGCTGACACGATTTTCCATTAATACACTTCTCCAATTAAGTCATGTGACTGGATACCCGCCTCTATGGCGGGTTTTTTTTGTTCATTTTTCCTTGCAGGACAATGCGACCAAATTTATTTTTTCAAAATCCATAATATAGATGAGATTGTTTAAGAATATTGTTGTATAATCAAAAATCGATTGTGAGATAACGCCTTTACCAGCCGCGTCCGACCATCATTCCTGCAGTTCCGATGCCTTAGCGCCTATTTTGAGTGAAAAAGCTTGCGGCGTGGTTGCATCTTTCTGCTGCTTTTCACTTAAATTTGATTTTTTTAAGGCATCATTATGACCATAGATTCTACCATTTCTTCGTTTCAGGATTTAAATCTTCCAGAGCCGCTTTTGTTAGCGTTGAAAGACGCCGGCTACGAATCTCCCACATCAATACAAGCCGCAACCATTCCTTATGTTATGGCGGGTAAGGATCTGATTGCCCAAGCGCAAACTGGCACCGGAAAAACCGCTGCATTTGCGTTGCCATTATTGGCAAAAATAGCCACAGAGGATAATCATCCTCAAGTTCTCGTTCTCACGCCTACGCGCGAGCTTGCCTTGCAGGTGGCGGAAGCATTTCAAACCTATGGCGCCCATCTTAAAGACATCCATATTTTGCCTATTTATGGCGGCCAGGAATACGGCCGTCAAATTCGCCAGCTGAAACGTGGCGTTCATGTGGTGGTTGGGACACCAGGCCGGGTGATGGACCATATGCGCCGGGGGACATTAAATCTCGACAGCCTGAAAACCTTAGTGCTCGATGAGGCGGATGAAATGTTGCGGATGGGTTTTGTAGACGATGTGGACTGGATTCTCCAACAGACGCCATCTGAGCGCCAAGTGGCGCTTTTTTCGGCGACCATGCCGGCGCCCATTCGCCGTATTGCCCAGCAACATTTGCGTAATCCTGAAGAAATAAAAATAAAAGTTAAAACCTCAACTGCGGAAACGATCCGCCAGCGTTATTGTTTGATCAACCCTCACGCCAAGCTCGATGCTCTGACCCGGATTTTGGAAGCGGAAGAATTCGAGGCGACTATCTTATTCGTGCGGACTAAAAACGCTACTGTAGAATTGGCCGAGAAACTGTCGGCCAGGGGTTATGCAGCGGCGCCCTTGAATGGCGATATCCCCCAGCATCAACGTCAGCGTACGGTGGAACAGTTGAAAAATGGCAAATTAGACGTTTTGGTTGCTACTGACGTGGCCGCCCGGGGGTTGGATGTTCAGCGGATTAGCCACGTCATCAACTACGATATCCCGTTGGATACGGAATCTTATGTTCACCGCATAGGCCGAACGGGCCGGGCTGGACGGATGGGGGAGGCAATTTTGTTTGTCACGCCTCGGGAAAAGCGTTTGTTGAATGCTATTGAAAGAGCCACTAAGCAAAAAGTAGAATTGATGAAATTACCAACCACGGAAGTCATCAATCACCAGCGCATGACCCGTTTTAAGCAGCGTATCACCGATACGCTGGCAACGGAAGATGTCGCATTTTTCCGCGATTTATTACAGCAATATCAAGAAGAACACGATGTGCCGGCTATCGATATCGCCGCGGCACTGGCAAAACAACTACAGGGTAACGATTCTTTAATCCTGGAAAAAGAAACGAACCATGACATCACCCCCAAAACCCGCGTTACCCTGAAGCGCAAATCCAGAAGAGACCCTGATGTGGAATTAGTCAGTTACCGAATAGAAGTAGGACGCAACCACGGCGTCAAACCCGGCAATATTATGGGGGCGATCACCAATGAAGCTGGTTTAGAAGGCCGCTACATTGGGCGGATTAACATTCATGAAGAATTCAGCACTGTCGATTTGCCAGATGGCATGCCCAAAGAAGTATTCAGGGCGTTGAAGAAAACTTGGGTCGTGGGTCGTCAGTTGAATATTTCAAAAGCAGCTTCTCGACGTAATTAGCCATGTATCCATTGCCACGGATACGATTGAAAGAGGTTGATTTGCGGAAAGGATGCCGAGAGAAACAGATTTTTGTGTTTGTAGGTAATTTGGAGCCAGTGAGCGGAATCGAACCGCTGACCTACTGATTACGAATCAGTTGCTCTACCGACTGAGCTACACTGGCTTTAGAGGAGTAGTAATTATATGGATTTTGCCAAGGTTGGCAAGGAAATGG
>JALSQY010000022.1 GCA_026985035.1 Methylothermaceae bacterium | reverse complement strand
CGTCACTGGTGAAAAGTTTTTGGCCGACATCGGAAATAAAATCAAATAATCCCATGTTTTTCTCCTTTTATAGAAATTTCCGTGCAATATTGAAAATATCATCTATGACGCTGCCATCATCGTCCATGTCCAAGAATTCCATAAAGGTGGAAGTGATACTGGTTTCTTCTGCCACAGCGGTGGGATTATTGGGGTCGATGACGCCTCGCTTTTGGCTTTCTTTGCTCAGAGCGCCCATGGCTACGGTGGCGACCATGGGTAGCAGCTGTTTAATGATGCTCGGGTCCGTGCCCGCTTTTTCGGCTACTTGGGAAGCAACCGCCCGGCTGACATCCTTGCTGCCAAACAATTGTCCCAATATGGAATTGCCTTCTTGAATCGTATCGTCTTGAGCCAAGGCTTCGGGTTTGTCCAGCACTTCCCGGGCCTTCCCTTGAGACAGCGTGTTGACCAGATTGCCGAGTTGCGATGGGTCATTCAGATTACGTTTCAAGCCTTGGCCCAAGGCGGGCATTAACATAGAGAGTACCTGGCTGGCCTGGCTTTCAGGCAAGCCAACCTTTCTTGCCATCTGGCTGATGATCGCATCACCGCCGTTTTCCAAGACTAAATTAAGTAAATTCATGTTTTTTCTCCTAATACTCCAGTACCTTAGGCAATTGTTTAGCCTGTTCAACCCAGTTTTCCACTTGGGATTGCGTGGGCGTTTGTTTAACGAGTCGTTCTTTCCCGTTAATTTCCTCAATCTTTTTATGCAGGTTATCAGGGCGGCGGGTAGCCAGTTCCTTGACAGTGTCAACACCGGCTTTTTCCAATAAATTGGAATAGGCTGAACCTATGCCCTTGATCCGCGCCAAGTCAGCACGATTGGCCAGTTCCAGAATGTCCCGGGCGGAAACCCCGCACCTTTGGGCCAATGCCTGTCTTTGTTTGGGAGTTTTGGCGGCTTCGAGGAGCTGATCACTATTGGTGATTCCTGCTTCCTTGAGCTTTTCCTCCAGCTCTGGCGTCATGCCTACCAGTTCGTTTAATGTTATCGCCATAACTCGGTCTCCTTGTGCAAGATTAAATAATTATGCCAGTTATTCAATGAGGGAGGTGCAATATTTACAGCGTTTGGCTTCGATGGGAATTTCCGACAGGCACTCCGGACACTTTTTGGTGA
>JALSQY010000021.1 GCA_026985035.1 Methylothermaceae bacterium | reverse complement strand
GGGGTGTGGATTTCTTCCTGGATCAGGTGCTGGAACCAGCGGATCAGGCCCTCCATGCCCCAACTTTGTTGGCAATGCTGGCGGTGCAGTAATTCAGCCAAGTGCAGCCAATTGGTCAGGCGGCGTTCGCCGCCGGGGCGGTTGAGGAACCGGCCATGAACCCGCCGCTGTGACAGAATATCCTGAAACATGGCCATCACCCCCTGCTGGCGCCAGAGTTGCTGCCACCGCTCGAAACATTCAATCCAGCTTTCCCAAGCATCCGGATCCCCTTCCAAACTCACCAGATCATCCCCGGTCAAACCAATCAGATCCGTCACCAACGCCGCCCGCAGCCGTTCTTCGTCGTGCAGCCAGGCTACCGCTTCCAGCACCTGTAACAACGATTCAGCTTCCGGCGTGATAAAAACACTGTCATTGGTTTTCATCACCGAGGCGATACCCCTTTCTGTCAGCACTTGGCGCACTTGCCCCGCCTGGGCGTTTGTTCTCACCAGGATGGCGATGTCGCATCCCTTGACTTCACCACTCTCCAATAAACGAGCGATGTCATCGGCCACCGCTGCGACGATTTTTTCCCCCGCCGCCCCCTTATTCCAGGGCTTTTCTCCCGCCAGGGTCCAGATCCGCAGGGGCGGCAACCTTGCCGGTGGCTCATTGCCCGCCTGTGCCGCTTCGACCTCAATGTACGGGACTTCTTGCAGGCGGAAAGGCTGCGGATGGCGGGTAAAAAGCCGGTTCAGCGCCGCCACCAACGCCCTGGAAGCACGCCAATTGACCGCCAGCGTATGCACCTCGGAGCTTTCCCGCCGGGCCTTGAGATAGGCATAAAGGTCAGCCCCCCGGAAACTGTAGATCGCCTGTTTGGGATCGCCGACGAAAAACAGCGATTGCTCGCGCCCGCCATAAATTGCCTGAAAAATCCGGTATTGAGTGGGGTCGGTGTCCTGAAATTCATCAATCAGCGCCACCGGATAACGGGACCGGGCCCATTGCGCCAGAGCCTCCCCGTGACTTCCCTGGAGCGCCCGGTCGAGACAGAACAGTAAATCGTCAAACGTCAAGACTCCCAATTGGCGCTTGCTCTCTTCCATGTTCCGGCGGACTTCCTTCAGCGCCCGGCAGCGCCACGCACTCTTGGCTTGTTCCCGGGCCTTCAGCCAATGATCGTGGCTATCTTGCCAGTGTTTCAGACTTGCAAACCAACGATGCTTGGGCGGATCCTGGCATTGAGATCCCAATGTAGCGGGCAAAAAACGCTCTAGGCAATCGGGCAAAAGGGCAGGATCACCATTGATCAAACTCTCTGCAACGACATCCAGCCAGCGAGGCAGGTTTTTCTTGGAATAAACCCGGCGGTTCAGGCCGGGATGACCTTCCAGCAAGCGCCGGATCTCCTGTTCATTCTCTTGCCAAATCGCCGAGGCTGCTGCATGGGCTTGCCGGACAGCCTGCATTGCGGATGGCTCCTCGATTTCCGGCTCGCACCCCAGAAGCTGCAAATCCGTTTTCCCCAACCACGGGCGCAGTTGGGCGGACAAACTCTCCGGTGTCCATTCATGCAACCACGGCCAGCCATCTTCCAGGTGGCGGCGCCAGAAGTCATAAACCGCCTCCAGCCGCAGTGCGCTGTCGTCCTTGAGTAATTCGCTGTCAAAGGCGATTCCCGACTCCAGCGCGGTTTCGGTCAAGAGCCGGCGGCAAAAGCCGTGAATGGTATAAACCGGCGCATTATCAAAACCACGGATTGCATACAGCAGTTTTCTCTGGGCCTCGGCCATGGCGGACCGGTGGCGGGCAACCAATTGCTGTAGAAACTCGTCGCCATGGTCATGGCCGCAAAATGCCAACAATCCATCCACCAGGCGCTCGCGCAATTTACCCCGCAGCTCTTCGGTGGCCGCCTCGGTAAAGGTGACCACCAGAATATCTTCCACCTGACATTCACTCTCCAGCAACAATCTGAGATATAGGCCGGTGAGAGTCCAGGTTTTACCGGTGCCGGCGCTGGCCTCGATCAAATGACGGCCTTGCAGCCCGATGGATATCATCTCCAAGGGCTCGCCCGGCGGTTTCATTTTTTTGCCTCCCGGTGCCGCCAGAGCACGGTCCATACCGATTCGCCCCAGTGGATGAATTCTTCATCCAGCACCCTCTCGTCCTTGAAGGCCAGACGGTGATAAGGGTCTTGTTTTTCGCCCGGGGAATGATCGTTGCCGCACCATTTTTCTTTCGCTTTCCTGAGTGCCCGTTCAGTATCTTGCTTGCTTTTGAAGGTTTCTGCGAAGCCAAACCCGCTTCTGGGAAACCAGTGCAGCGGACGGGTGTGGCCCTCCAGGAAGCCATCATAGAGGCTATCCAGAACGGGCATTGGCTCTGCTACTGGGGTCAAGATTTCCTGCTTCAGTGCCAGGTTTTTGTCCGGGTAAATCACTGTGGTTGGGCGAGGAAATTGCACGCACATCAACAGATGTTCGAGCCAGAACTGAATCCATTCGTTGATATAAGGCTCGCTCAGGACCAACAGCAGCCGCCCCTGACCACCGGCATGATCCAAGCTGCCCGTCACCCGTGTGCCGGAAGACAACTTGGCTTCCACCCTGATGGTTTTCTCCGCAACCGCCTCCTTTGCATGGGCCTCACGCAATCGGCCAATCAATTCGGTCTGCTGAGCCAGCAAAAAACTGCCCGCCTTGCCGTGGGGAAGCATGCCGTGGGCGCGCAGGCGTTTTTCCAATTTTTCCCCGCAATCCCCCGCTTCCAGACCGGCGAGAATCAATTGCCGGATTCTCCTCATATCCGCCCTTTCTAGGCTAAACGACTCACGCTCCGGCAGGATTGAAGCGAGGGGTCTTAAATTGACCCCCAGCCGCTCCCGGCAAAACCAGCGTACGGGATGACGCCAAAAGTCAATCAGCTCGGTTATGGATAATTGTTTTGGGGGATCTGGCATGGGTAAGGGGCGGGACAAAAAAGGCCTGGCGGAAGATTCGGTCTCCTCCAGGTAAAAATCCCGGTAAGTGAATAATCGGCTGTCGTCGCCAAGATAACGATGACTGAAGCCTTGCAGCGGATGTTCCAGCACCAGTTGCTGCCGGGAAATGTCGTATCCGCGTTCGATATAATCCAGCAATTCACTCACCAGTACCGACGGTGGCAAAGGACTATTGTCACGCACACTTTGCCCGACGTAGCTGAGGTAAAAATAATCCCGCGCCGCCAATAGTGACTCCAGGAACAGATAGCGATCTTCGACGCGCTGGGAGCGGTCCCCCCGGCGGTATTCCCCAGCACTGCGGTCGAAGCTGTAGCGGGGCTCGGGACGGGGGAATTCCCTGTCATTCATGCCAATCAGGTAAACGACTTTGAATGGCACGCTGCGCATGGGGGTCAACGCACAAAAGGTCACCCGCCCCGTTAAATAACGTGCTTGCTCCAATTGGCTGGATAGAAGATTCAAGACTTGCTTGTGGAATAACGGAAAGTCAATAGGCTGCTCATAGCCTGCCTGTTCGGCCTGCTGCCACAGCGCCTGAAGATGATCCCGCAACCGTTGGCGGCTTTCCTGCAGCGTTTCCCGCCCGCCGACGAGATAATCGAGCAAGTTTTCAAGATTACTCAACCAATCTGTCAGGGGGCGTTTTTGTTCTTGCCAATCCTGCAGCACAAACAGTTTTTCCGCCCAGGCTACAAAACGCCCCAGCATTACCGCCAGGCTTCCCTCCACTTCCGGATAGGGGTAGTCATCACCAAATGGCTGGTCGCTGTCAAAAACCGCGCCCAGCAACAAACGCCGCAGCCCCTGCCGCCAGGTATTCTCCGAAGTGGCGGGTAAAGCCAGGCGTTCGCGCATGGCCTTGTCGATACCCCAGCGAATCCGGGTTTCCTTGCACCAGCGGGCAATACGCGCCAGATCCTCCTCACTCAAACCCGCTTGTTGGCGAACGGGCTCATAATCCAATAATGCCAGTAACCGGTTGACTTCGAAACGGCTGGCAGGCAGTTCCAGGACCGCCGTCAAGATTTCCGCCAACGGATCACCGGTGAGCAGGGCGCGATCCGCCAAGGCATAGGGAATTTTTGGCTGGTGGGTGGCAAATACGGCATCAATATAGGGAGCGTATTGATCCAGATTTGGCGTCATCACCACAATATCCCCCGGCTGGATACGGGAATCGCTTTCGAACAAGTACAGCAATTGATCGTGCAAGACCTCCAGCTCCCGCATGGGAGTGTGGCAACTGTGAATGGCCAGGGAGTTTGCAATGGCTGCCGAAGCGGGGTTGGCGGTGCGGTCATTCAAATCCAGAATATCGGACTGCAGGCAACGAAGCAACGTATCTCTGCCTGGATCTTGGAAAAATTCGCCGGTTTGGTCTTTTCCCAAGCCCTCCAGTAAATCGAAAAAGTCCCGGCCTTGCCGCCCCCAGGAAGCAAGCAACGGGTTGCCCACTTCCAGAAATGGGGCTACTGCTTCGGGCGCGGCCAGTTTTTGGCGTTGGGAAACGATGTCCCCCCAATATTGGCGGCAGGGATTGAGAAGAAAAAAATGAATGTCCAAATACTGGGACACGGCTTTGATCAGCCGCAGATAACCGGGAGACAGCTCCGCCAAGCCAAAAAAACTGACCCGTTGGGGCAATTGTTGATATTGTTCAGGAGCAAGGCTTTGCAGCCGCTCCAAAAATGCTGTTTGCAGTTCAATCCAATGAACCGCCCGAGAGCGGCCTTTCAACAAACGCCAGAATTGGGCCTGCCAGTGCTGCTCCTCTCCCCTTTCCCAGCGGGAAATCCAATCGGGCCGGTAGAACAGGTACTTATCGTAGATGCGCTCCAATTGTTTGGCCAGACCAAACCGACGCACGCTGTCAGCGTCGGCCAAATAGCCGGCCAATTGCGGGAACTTGTCTCCCTCCTTTTCCAAAATATCAAGAATCCGCCACACCAGCACGCCGGGTTGAAAGGGAGCGGTTTCCGGCAGCCCCGCCAACACCCGGCGTAGCAGTCCCCACATGAATTCGGCTGGAAACAGGAATTCCAGATGAGCGGCAATTTTTAATTGATCCGCCAGTTGCAGCGACAACCAGCGGGCCATGCCGTAATTTTGGAGAACAACGATTTCCGGACCGAAACAGTCTTGCAAAGGAAGACGGTGAAGACGGGCAAAGGCTAACGCCAAATCCTCCAGCCGGTTGCTTTCGTGGGTAATGAGCATGACTCAAGGGACAGTTTTTTATTCAAGCCGAACCCCAGGGCAATTGCATGACCGCCGTTTCTCCCATTCATGTGATGTTGCATGACATTGAAGGAAACGCGGTTGCTCTCCCAGAGGGAGAGGGGGGAATTGGTTCATGCGATGCCCTGGCCAAACCCCGACTAAGGAAGCAAATTTACAACTGAATGCTAAAACGCCTCCGGCTTGCGATCCCGGAGTAACAGATTCCTCACCGCTTCTTTGGGCACAAGCCCTTGATACAACACCCTGTACACTTGCTCGACGATGGGCATCTCCACTCCCCTGGAGCAGGCCAGTTGATGAACAAGCCTGGCGGTCAATATGCCTTCTATCTGCTGGCCGATTTCGGCCTTGATGTCGTCCAGGTTACGGCCTTGTCCCAGACCTATGCCCAAGCGCCGGTTACGGGATTGGTTATCGGTACAAGTAAGGATCAGGTCGCCTACCCCCGCCAACCCCATCAGAGTGCGGGCCTTGGCACCCATCACTTTTCCCAGCCGCATCATTTCGGCCAGGCCCCGGGTAATCAAGGCGGCCCGGGCGTTGGCGCCAAAGCCCATGCCATCGGAAATACCCGCGGCGATTGCCAAGACATTCTTGACCGATCCGCCCAATTGGACGCCAACAAGATCGTCCGAGGTATAGACCCGGAAAGTATCATTGTGCAGGTATTCCGCCAAATCCAGGGCAAAGTGGGAATCCGGCGACGCCACCGTTATCGCGGTGGGCAAGGCCTGAGCCACTTCGCGGGCAAAAGTGGGTCCTGAAAGCGCCGCCAGGGGGCGCCTCGCACCCAATATGTCCAAGGCAACTTCATGAAGCAATTGACCGCTGACCGGATCCAGCCCCTTGGTGCCCCAAGCAATCCGGGTATTTTCCGCCAAAAAAGGTAGCAGGGATTGCACACAATCGCGAAAACCATGACTGGGCACGACAAGCAAAAGAATATCCCTATTGTGAACGGCAACTTTCAAATCACTCTCAAACCCGATCCGTTCAGACAATTCAATGCCTGGCAAATAACGTTCATTGCACCGGCTTTGAGAAAGGGTTTGGATATGCTGGGTATTGAGATCCCATAAGGTCACCGGAAAGCCGTTACTGGCGATAAGATTCGCCAGCGCCGTACCCCAGGATCCCGCACCCAATACCGTAATTGCCGTTTCGGTCATCTGGGAAAAAGATTAGTTGGGCTTGCCTGCGGCACCCTCTTGCTGTTGAGCCTGCTGTTGCATCTTCTGGGCATAAATGGCCTCGAAGTTGACTGGCGGCAGTACCATGGGCATGAAGCCCCCCTTCAATGAAAGATCAGATACCACTTCCCGGGCATAGGGAAACAGAGTATTGGGACAATAGATCCCCAGCAATGGGCCCATTTCTTCCTGCTCGAATCCTTGCGCGGCAAAAATGCCTGCCTGGGCCACTTCCACCAGATAAGCCGTTTTCTCTTCCAACTTGACTGTCACTGTCACCGTGAGCACTACCTCATAAACCCCTTCCTGGAGTTCCTGTGCATTGCTGGACAAATTGAATTCCACATTCGGCTCCCACTTCTGGGTAAAGATCTCCGGTGAATTGGGCGTCTCAAAAGAGACATCCTTGACATATACCTTTTGAATGGCAAATTGCTTTTCCACTTGATCGGCCATAAGTTATTTTCCTTTGTGTTTTTTGGGTTTGGTAACAGGCAAGTTGGCTTCTTCCCAAGCCATCATGCCGCCTTTAAGCATATAGACTTTTTCAAAACCGGCTTTCTGCAAGGTTTTGCAGGCAGCCGGCGAACGGGTGCCCGATTGACACGTCACAATAACAGGTTGATGCCGATACGGCGCCAGCTCATCAAGGCGCTCTTCCAGCTTACCGAGGGAGATCAGCCTGGCATCGGCAATGTGGCCTTTTTCCCATTCACCGGGCTCTCTGACATCGACAACAATGGCGTCTTCCTGATTGATCAGCATAACCGCTTGCAGAGGCGTTACCAGTTTATATTTGCGCGTCAAGCTTTCAAGCAAATCACGCACCAACAAAACCGTGACCACGGCAAACCCGATCACCAGATACAGGTGATTCCCAACAAATTCAAAAACACGCTCCATGCAGATTCCCTAAAATTTTTATTGTTGAATTTTCAATGATGGCGGCAAAAAACATCCCGGATCATATCAATCAACTTGATCGTGCGTTGATCGTCAATCCGGTAGAATACACGATTGGCTTGCTTGTCATAGCTTAACAACCCCTTATCCCGCAATACCGCCAAATGCTGCGAGACATTGCTTTGGGTAGTTCCGACTTTTTCGACAATTTCTTGGACACTGGCGGCACCTTCACCCAAAGTGCATAATATCTTCAGACGCAAGGGGTGGGACATCGCTTTCAGGCATCTCGCCGCGTGGATGATATCCGCTTCATCAGCAATTAACATATCAGACACCGATACTAAAATTCTCACAAAAACGCCACCACCCGGGCATCACCCAGGCAGCGACTCAATCCCATCACAATTTGAAGATGAGATACGTTATTATAACGGTTTTCAAAGCCGGTGCTTTGGTAAAAAATCACATACTTATATAGTGATCCATGCTGCCATCCTGGCGGCATCGATTTTAACCCAAAGAGAGCTTGCGTTTTTTTTGGCGCTCTTGATCCCCACAGGACCAGGCATGAACAAGATGGCCAGCAAGCTGTTTAAAAAATAATTGTCACCCGCGCCGCTTTTGAATTTTTTGCTTAAACTCTTTCTCAGGGAGGTTACTGTTGAATAATAAACGCCCCAAACCCCTTGTTCTAATCATTCTGGATGGTTTTGGCTACAGCGAAAAGCGTGAACATAACGCCATTGCCCTGGCCCACACCCCGGTATGGGACCGGCTCTGGCATGACTATCCACACACGCTTCTGCATTCTGCCGGCTTTGCCGTGGGACTGCCAGAAGGGCAAATGGGAAACTCAGAAGTTGGCCACCTGCATTTAGGCTGTGGTCGGCTGCTCCCCCAAGAACTGGTGCGTATCAACAAGGCTATTGAAGACGGATCATTTTTCGAGAACCCCGCATTATGCGACGCCGTGGATCGGGCCTTAAAAAACGGCACGGCTCTGCATATATTAGGCCTGCTTTCGCCGGGCGGTGTCCACAGCCACGAGCTGCAACTACAAGCCATGGCGGAGCTGGCGGTCAAGCGCGGGCTGGAAAAAGTCTATCTGCATGCTTTTCTCGATGGCCGCGATACGCCCCCTCAAAGCGCCGCCGAATCCATCCGCCGCACCCAGGATAAATTTGACCAGTTGGGCCATGGCCAAATCGCCTCCCTAACGGGGCGTTTCTACGCGATGGACCGGGACCAGCGCTGGGAAAGAACAGAAGCGGCTTATAACCTGTTGGTTTTGGGAGAAGCGGAATATACCGCGCCCGACCCTTTGAGCGGGCTGGAAATGGCTTATGAGCGCGGCGAAACCGATGAATTTGTCAAACCCACCGCCATTGTACCGCCCGGTGACACCATGCACATTATCGAAGACGGCGACGTGGTGGTATTTATGAATTTCCGCGCCGACCGCGCCCGCCAGCTGACCCGCGCTTTGATCGAGAAAGACTTCGACGGATTCCAGCGCAAAAGGACACCCAAACTGGGAGGATTTGTCACCTTGACGGAGTATCACAAGGATTTCGACGTACCCGTTGCCTTCCCTCCAATTGATATTACCAACAGCCTTGGCGAAGTGTTGTCAAAAAACGGGTTGACCCAGTTGCGCTTGGCGGAAACGGAAAAATACGCCCATGTCACTTTCTTTTTCAATGGCGGCGTTGAAGAACCCTTCCCCGGCGAGGAAAGAATCTTGATTCCCTCCCCCAAGGTAAGAACCTATGACTTGAAACCGGAAATGAGTGCCTTTGAGGTAACCGAAGTGATGGTAGATGCCATTGACAAGCAAAAATTCGATGTCATTATCTGCAATTACGCCAATGGCGATATGGTAGGTCATACCGGTAATGAAGCCGCCGCCATCAAGGCCATCGAAGCCTTGGATCAATGCCTGGGGAAAATCACCACCGCCTTGGATCATAGCGGCGGCGAGATGCTGGTCACCGCCGACCACGGCAACGCCGAGCAAATGGTTGACCCTGAAACCGGCCAGCCCCACACGGCCCACACTCTCAACCCGGTCCCACTGGTCTATTACCGGGGGGAATCGGGAGCACTCCATCCAGAAGGTGGCAGCCTGGCAGACGTTGCCCCCACCATGCTGGACATTTTAGGGCTCGAAAAACCCAAGGAGATGACCGGTCACTCCCTGTTAGTCCAAAAAGCACAAGAGTAAAAAGCAACGTGATCTTGGGGGATCGTTTGTACGGGCCAGCAATCCGCTTAGCCATCGGGTTGCTGGCTTTTTTCTGCTTTTCCTCCAGCAGCGGAGATACAAGGCAAGATTTATCTGCCTTGGAGAGCAAGATTCAAACCTTGCGCCAACAGATGTCCAATCTTGACAGCAAGCGGGAATCGCTGGAAAACGAGCTCGCCGAAATTGAAAAGCAGACCGGAAATCTAACAAAAAAAATCCGTCGCCTAAAGGATCAATCCAACCAAATCAAGAAGAGAAAACAAGAACTAGAAGAAAAACTGGCCGAGGAAAAAGCGGCGCTAGCCCAGCTCAAATCTCAATTAGCCAAAAATATCCGTGCCGCTTACAGCCTGGGAAGACAGGAACCACTCAAGCTTTTACTGAACCAAAATCAGGCAAGCTCTTTGAGCCGGATGTTTACCTATTACCGGTATTTCAACCGGGCGCGGCTGGCGGAAATCGAACAAGCAAAACAACACTTGAATACCTTTCAAACTGTCACAGAAAAATTGGCCCAGGAAGAAAGCCACCTTCAATCTGTACTAGAACAGCTCAACCGAGAAAAGGCCACTCTTGATCAATTAAGAAAAAGCAGAAAAATCGTTCTGTCCAAAATCAAAACCAAACTCAAAACCCGTAAAGCCCGCTTGGCTCATCTTCATCGGGATAAACAAAATTTAGAAAAGATCATCCAAAAATCCCGGCAAGCAGCCAGGTTCTTGCCCCCGGTCGACCAGGGCAAACCATTTCGCCGATTGCGTGGCCAGCTACATTGGCCAGTAAAGGGCAAACTCGTCGCTCATTTCGGCAACCGCCGGTCAAGCGGCAGCACATGGGAAGGGGTTGTCATCCAGGCCCCAGAAGGCAGTCCCGTGCGCGCCATCTATCCAGGACGCGTCATTTTCGCCGATTGGCTCAAAGGTTATGGCTTGCTTTTAATAATCAAACATGACAATCAATTTATGTCCATCTACGCCTTTAATCAAAGTTTAATGAAAACTGTCGGCGATACGGTGGCAGCGGGGGAAATTATCGCCACAGTGGGCCGTAGCGGCGGGCGCGCCAGTCCTGGACTGTATTTTGCCATCCGCAAAGGTGGAAAACCCGTCAACCCGGAACGCTGGTGCAAAAAAGCCAAACGGGGCCGAGTGAGTTGATTCGAGGCACAATTTTCAAAAAGATGTCATAATTAATAAGTTTAAACATCATTTTTACTTTGTCACATTTGCTCATAACAATAAAACAGGGAGTTGTTTTTATCTTTTCCGGGAATATTCACGTAGAGGCTTTATCTGGTCGCCCCTACCATGAGCACTGGAAATTATGGGCATTAGAAACTTTGAGGCAACTCAATTTCATGCACTATGATGTAAACCTGACAAAGTAACAATGTTATTTTCCAGCAATTTTTATTTAAGGAAGATCGATGCGCAAGACCACGAATCTGTTTCTAATTGCACTAGGCGCTTTTTTGGGAATTCTGTTGGGAACCTGTGGCAGTGTCCTGGCAGAACGGGAAGCTAAAAAAGCCGAAACCATCCCCTTTGTCGAACTCAAAACCTTTACCGAGGTTTTTGGCAGGATTCAACAGGATTATGTCGAACCTGTCACCGATAAGAAATTGCTCGAAAACGCCATCCGGGGGATGCTGTCCGGTCTCGACCCCCATTCCAGTTATCTGTCACCCGATCAATACAAGGAATTGCGCATTGGCACCACTGGCCAATTTGGCGGGCTGGGCATTGAAGTCACCATGGAAAACGGCTTTGTCAAAGTCATCGCTCCCATCGATGACACGCCTGCGCAAAAAGCCGGCATCAAGCCTGGCGACTTGATCATCCGGCTGGATGAGAAACCCGTCAAAGGAATGTCTCTGCAGGATGCCGTAAAGATTATGCGTGGCAAGCCGGGTACCGACATCGTTTTGACAATTGTACGGGAAGGGGAAGACAAGCCCCTGAAAATCAAGATCACCCGGGATATCATCAAAATCAAAAGCGTTAAAAGCAAATTGCTAGAAAAAGGTTATGGCTATTTGCGCATTACCAGCTTTCAATCCCGTACTGGCAACCAGATGCTAAAAGAAATCAAAAAGCTTCAGAAAGAAGGCAATCTTAAAGGCATCGTCCTGGATCTCCGCAATAACCCAGGCGGCGTCCTCAATGCCGCCGTGGCAGTGAGCGACGCATTTCTCGACCAAGGGTTGATTGTTTATACCGATGGCCGGATTGAAGACGCCAAAATGAAGTTTGAGGCCACACCGGGCGATATTCTCCGAGATGTGCCCATGGTGGTTCTAATCAATCCAGGTTCAGCTTCGGCCTCGGAAATTGTTGCCGGCGCCCTCCAAGATCACAAACGCGCCATCATCATGGGGCAAAAATCCTTCGGCAAAGGGTCCGTGCAAACCATCCTGCCTTTGAGCAACGGTGGCGCTATCAAGCTCACCACCGCCCGTTACTACACGCCCTCCGGGCGTTCCATTCAGGCTGAAGGTATTGTCCCGGATATCACCCTGGGAACCCTCCGGCTGGAAACCATTGCCGAAGCAGAGGAATTCAAGCCCCTTACCGAAGCCGATCTGTCCAGGCATTTAGAAAACGGCACCAAATCAAAGGAAAAGGAGAAAACCGGGGAATCCAAGGAAAAACAGGAACAAAGCAAGGAAAACCAAGCGCTTTTGAAGGATTATCCCTTGCATGAAGCGCTCAATGTCCTCAAAGGAATTAATATTGCTAAACAAAGTTTGAATAAATAACCGGCACCTCACCCTCTTTTCAGGAGGGAGCAAGGCAGGGTCCGCCGGTGGCCATGGACGGCCCCCGGGCCTGAATCCGGGAATTTATCAGGGACGCCCCCCGAAAAACACACTGACAGGTGGTAAAGGCAGGCATACAGAAGTGCCAAATAAAAAAGCCGTCGTCAACGACGGCTTTTTTATTTGGCTAACCAGTCAGCAATCAGCGGTTATACCGGCGGCTAAACAAAAGTCCTTGGTCATCCACAGCCGGTTGATAACGCACAGAAAATATTTCCAGCTGACGCAAAATCTGTTCTAACGGTTCAGGACCTTGATATTCAAAAGCGTTAATCCCCACCCTTGCCATATAGTAGATTTGATCTGCGAGAAAATCGCCGCTGGCGCGAATTTCACCCGCAAAGCCATAACGCTCCCGCAATAATCTAGCATAGGAAAAACAGCGGCCATCGGTAAATTTGGGAAATTCAAGCACAATCAACTGCAGCTGACCAAGATCGGCCGCCAATTCATCCAGTGGTTCCACACCACTCAAACGAACCCCGATTTCCCCGTCCCTGCCTGTCAAAACGTCCCTTTCCACCTGCCAACGAGCAAAAGGCACAGAGACTTTGCCATTGGACGGAATTTCCTCATCGGTCAAATGACGCCAGGCATCTTCGATGATGGCCCGGTCTTTAATGATTCGCATACACGCGCTCCTTGAATGGATCTACGCCTACCCTGCGTACTGTCGCCAAGAAGGACTCGTCTTCCTGTCTCAAATCCACATAGGTCTGAATAATGGTTTCCATCGCTGTCGCCACTTGATCCTTGGCCAAGGCGGGGCCCAGGCGCATTCCCAGAGAGGCATCATCAGCGGATGAACCGCCAAGGGTTAGCTGATACCATTCCTCGCCTTTTTTGTCGACGCCCAGGATGCCGATATGGCCAACGCTGTGATGGCCGCATCCATTCATACATCCAGACAGATTGACCCGGATTTCACCCAAATCGTACAAATAATCCAGATCTTCAAAACGGGCATGGATTTCCTTGGCGATAGGAATCGAGCTGGCATTGGCCAGCGCACAGTAGTCTAAACCTGGACAGCAAATCATATCGGTCAGCTTGCCCACATTTGGCGTGGCGAGGTTGAGCTCAGCGAGCGCTTGCCACAATTCAAGCAAATCAGATTCACGGACATCGGAGAACACCAGATTCTGGGTGTGCGTGACCCGAGCGATGCCAAAGCTATAGCGATCCGCCAAATCCGCCACCGCTTCCAACTGGGAAGCGGACATATCCCCCGGTGCCTCACCCGGCGGCTTGAGAGACAGAAACACCACCCGGTAACCCGTCACCTTGTGCTCCACTGTGTTGTGGGTATACCAGGCCGAGAAAGCTTTGTTTTGCCGGCGTTCTTCTTGCCACGCCACCGGCGTGGCAGAAGGATCATAGCCAGGCTTGATAAAACGGCTTTGATACCAGGCGATGACGGAGTCTTCCAGCAATAACTTATCCTGAGTGGACTGCCAGTGATCCTCAACCTGACGCCGGAATTCGTCCACACCCATTTCCTTAACCAGGATTTTGATCCGCGCCTTGAATTTATTGTCACGGCGACCGTGAAGATTATAGACGCGCAGAATTGCCTCTAAATAAGAGAGCAGATGTTTCTTCTCGAGGAAAGGCCGAATCACCTTGCCTATCATCGGTGTACGTCCCAGCCCGCCACCGACAATCACTTCAAAGCCTACTTCACCCGCCTCGTTTTTTAGCAAGCGCAAGCCAATATCGTGAACCCGTACCGCCGCCCGGTCGCGGGAAGCGCCTGTAACGGCGATTTTGAATTTGCGCGGCAGAAAGGCGAATTCTGGATGCAGGGTGGACCATTGCCGGATAATCTCACAATAGGGCCTGGGATCTTCGACCTCATCGGCGCATACCCCAGCCAGTGGATCACTGGTGGTATTGCGAATGCAGTTGCCGCTGGTTTGAATCGCATGCATCTGGACTTTGGCCAAATCGGAAAGAATGGCGGGCACATCTTCCAGTTTTGGCCAGTTCATCTGAATATTCTGGCGGGTAGTAAAGTGGACGAACCCTTTATCATAGGTGCGCGCAATATGGGCAATCATTTTCAATTGCCGGCTCGATAAATGGCCGTAAGGCACCGCTATACGAAGCATCGGGGCATAACGCTGAATATACAGGCCGTTTTGCAGTCTTAGCGGCAAAAATTGCTCTTCGGTCAATCGTCCTTCAAAATAACGGCGGGCTTGATCGCGGAACTGTTCTGCGCGCTGTTCCACCAAGAGTTGGTCTTGTTCGTCATATTGGTACATGCTCTACCTCGTTAGCCGTAGCAGCTTAAACACTACCTTAGCCTTATAATTATCCCCTGCTCCCTAATAAAAAAAAATAATAAAAAACGCTATAACTAAAACATAAAAGAATATGATCTTGCCTGAAGAACTATGCTTGGCAACATGAGATTACGACAGACGAGCCAAACACAATTGCAGGTAACAGGACGCCCGTCGCCATTGGTGACCAGGGCAATCGCATGACTGCCGTTTTGTTCATACTTGATTTATTGAAGCCCTTCTCCCAGAGGGAGAGTGGAGAATCGGTTCATGCGATTGCCCTGCATTGGTGACAAAAAATTCGTACCGAGACGTAAAATTTCCTATCATATAAGGTTGTTAAGCCGAAGCTTGCGGGCAACAACAATATCTGGATTTTTCAATCAATACTTACGGTTAAGGGGGTTATTTTGTTCAAATTCATTTTCTTTTTCTTGAGCTTGTGGGTTTTACCTTCCATTGCGGCCGCTTCCGAGTGGGAAACGCTGGATATGGTGACCACCGAGCGGGGGATATATTGCGTGCTCATCTTTATCATCGCCTATATCTTGGTGATGGCGGAAGAATTTATCGAGCTACGGAAATCCAAACCGGTTATCCTCGCGGCGACTATCATCTGGGCCGAAGTCGCCTACATGGCCAGCACCAAAGGGGTATCCACAGAAGAACTGCATGGTGCGGTTGCCCACAATCTGGCCGAATACGGCGAATTGATGCTGTTTTTACTGGTCGCCATGACCTATATCAACGCCATGGCTAACCGTAATGTGTTCGAACGCCTGCGCTCATGGCTATTGAGCCGGAATTTCGGTTACCGCAAGCTGTTTTGGATCACGGGCATCATCACTTTTTTCCTTTCAGCAGTGGCCGACAACCTTACTTCAGCCCTCCTGATCGGTGCGGTCGTGTTGGCTGTGGGTAAAGACAACCCGCGCTTTGTCGCCTTGGGACTCATCAACCTGGTGATTGCCGCCAATGCAGGGGGAGCCTTCAGCCCCTTTGGAGATATCACCACCTTGATGGTCTGGCAGGCGGAAAAAGCCACCTTCTTTGAATTTTTTGAGTTGTTCCTGCCTTCAGTAGTCAATTATCTGATTCCCGCCGCCGCCATGCATTTTGCGGTTCCAGATAAACAACCGGAAAACACGGGAGAGGGCTTGGTGCCATTGAAAGTCGGCGCCTATACCGTATGCGCTCTGTTCGGCCTGACCATTACCCTGGCAGTCAGTTTCAAACAGTTGCTGCATCTTCCCCCTTTCATGGGCATGATGACTGGCTGGGGCATTCTCGGGGCATTCGGTTTCTGGATCAAAGCGCAAGAGCAAGACCTGCCCCACGAAAAACGCTTTGACATTTTCGATATGGTCCGCGATGCCGAATGGGACACATTGCTGTTCTTTTTTGGTGTGATTTTCGCCGTTGCAGGTCTGGATTACATTGGCTATATGGATATCACTGCCCAGTGGATGTACGAGGATCTGGGGCCAACCACCGCCAATATCATGGTTGGTTTTCTGTCCGCGATTGTGGATAACATTCCTGTCATGTTTGCCGTGCTGAGCATGGAACCGGACATGGACCTGTATCAATGGCTGCTTGTCACCTTGACCGCTGGCGTTGGTGGCTCGATGTTGTCGATTGGCTCGGCGGCCGGCGTGGCGTTAATGGGGATTTCCAAAGGCAAATATACCTTTTTCTCCCATTTGCGCTGGACTCCCGCCATCATGGCAGGCTACTTTGCGAGTATTGCAGTCCACTATTGGCTAAACGCTGCATAATAGACTTTAAGCCCGCAGTACAGGGATATACTGCCAAAAGTCAATTACCATAAGTGATTGACTTTGCGGGAAAAGCAAAAACCACGCTTTTGGTTTTTTTGTCCTCTGACAAGTCAGGGATGACTTGTTCAGCGGTTCACCGGGCCAGCTTCATTTTCCTGCCATGGACACAGCTTCCGTGCCTAACCAGCGTTTGAATCTCAGCAGAATCAACATTCCAGGCACCGCTATCAAGGCACAAAAAATAAAGAAATCCACCCATCCCATCTGTTCTGCCATCCAACCTGTAGGCGCTGCCACAATCACCCGGGGAATCCCCATCAGGCTTGAAAGCAAGGCATATTGGGTCGCGGTAAAGCGCTTGTCTGTCTGACTGGCCATAAAGGCAACAAAGGCCGCGGTTCCCATGCCCGCGGACAAGTTTTCAAAACTGATGACCGCCATCAAACCGCCCAAGCTCGGGCCTAGTTGCGCCAATAACGCGAAACCAGCAGTAGATAGCGCCTGTAATAGTCCAAATAGCCATAATGAAGCATAGATTCCCAGCTTTAGAATCAAAATGCCCCCAATCAGCCCGCCAATCACTGTGGCCCAAAAGCCAAACAGCTTCACTACCGCGCCAATCTCCGTTTTGGTGAAGCCCATATCCAGATAGAAAGGCATGGTCATGTGGCTGGCCATGGTATCTCCCATTTTATAGAGCAGAATGAACAACAAAATCCATAACGCCTCATCCCGGCCAAAAAACTCGACAAAAGGTTTCACCACGGCCTCGCTCAACGTAGTCGGCGTGCCTTTTGGTAAATGGGGTTCTTTGGCCCACCAAGTAATGAGGGCCGCCGTTGCCATTAACCCGCCGCACAACCAATAGACTCTTGCAAATCCGAGGTAATCCGCCAGAATCAGCCCGCCACCAGAGGTTAACAGCATGCCCAAACGGTAACCGTTGACATATAAGGAGCCGCCCAAGCCCTGTTCGATGTCCGCCAACGACTCCCGGCGGTAGGCATCGATAAGAATATCCTGCGTGGCTGAAAGAAATGTCACTACCAGCGCAATAACAGCCACCCACCAAGGATTGGATTCAGGATGGGCGAATCCAAGCCCTGCGATGGATAAAGCTAGTACTCCTTGTATCAGAAACAACCATCCGCGCCGCCGCCCCAAACCGGGCAAGCTGAAACGATCGAAAATCGGCGCCCACAGAAACTTGCCCGTATAAGGCAGACCTACCAACGCGAATAAACCGATGGTGGTCAAATCCACACCGGCTTCCCGCATCCACGCCTGTAGGACGGAGCCGGTCAGCAGCAGGGGCAAACCACTGTAAAAACCCATGGCGAAGGCGACCACCATCCGCCGGGACAATAAAGAACAGATAACTCCACGGGATTTAAAAAGGATAGTCATAATCAATAATCAAGGGGGCGTGATCGGAAAATCGTTCTTCCTTATAAATGGCTACCTTGACAATTTTATCTTTCAGCGAGGGACTGACGATTTGATAATCAATCCGCCATCCCACGTTTTTTTCCCAAGCCCGGCCCCGATTGGACCACCAAGTATATTGATCCGGCTCCTGGTTGAGAACCCGGAAGGCATCCACCCATCCTTCTTCTTCAAGCAATTTATCCATCCACGCCCGTTCTTCCGGCAAAAAACCAGAACGGTTTTGATTGGCGCGCCAATTTTTGATATCAATTTTCTTATGGGCGATATTGAAATCTCCACAGAAAATATAATCCCGCCCGGACTGGGCACATGCGCGCATGAATGTCAAAAACCGGTCCAAGAATTTGAATTTGAACGCCTGTCTTTCCTCCCCGGAAGTGCCCGATGGAATATAGACAGAAGCGACACTTAATCGACCAAAGCGTCCTTCCAAATAGCG
>JALSQY010000020.1 GCA_026985035.1 Methylothermaceae bacterium | reverse complement strand
CCAGTTTGGCGTCCCGTTGTTTGACTTGAACACCATGGATATGGAGCTTGCGCCTGTCAAGCTTGTCAACGAAAAACTGATTCAAAAACACCATATTCTTCCGTTGTATCGCCGTGGCAACCGGCTGTTTATCGCCATCTCCGACCCGACCAATTTTCAGGCACTTGACGAAATCAAGTTCCACACCGGCCTGAATACCGAAACGGTGCTGGTGGAAGAAGACAAACTCGCCAAAGCCATTGACACCGCGCTGGAAGCCGCCGACAGCGCTATCAACGATCTTCTCGACCAGGACCTGGAAAATCTTGAAATTGGCGAAGTCGAACAACAAAGCGCCAACACTACCGAAGTCGAGACCGAAGATGCCCCCATCGTCCGCTTCGTTAACAAAATTCTCCTCGATGCGATCAAAAAAGGTGCATCGGATATTCATTTTGAGCCCTATGAGAAAGAATTCAGGATTCGCTTCCGCAGCGATGGCATGTTACATGAAATCGCCGCCCCGCCGTCCAACTTGGCCACCCGGGTCATCTCCCGCATCAAGGTCATGTCGCGGATGGATATCGCCGAAAGACGCGTGCCTCAAGACGGACGGATCAAAATGGTTTTGTCCCGTAATAATGCCATCGATTTTCGTGTCAACACTTGCCCAACGCTCTTTGGCGAAAAGGTGGTGCTGCGTATCCTGGACCCTACCAGCGCCCAAATTGGCATCGACAAACTGGGTTTTGAGCCGGAACAACAAGAACTGTTTCTTAACGCCATCCACAAACCCTACGGCATGATTCTGGTCACAGGACCCACGGGCAGTGGTAAGACGGTTTCTCTTTATACCGCTCTGAATATCCTCAACACACCCGATAAAAATATTTCCACCGCGGAAGACCCCGTGGAAATTACTGTACCCGGCATTAACCAGGTAAATGTCAACCCCAAAGCCGGATTAACTTTTGCCAGCGCTCTCAGGGCCTTTTTACGTCAAGATCCCGATATCATCATGGTGGGGGAAATCCGCGACCTGGAAACGGCTGAAATCGCCGTCAAGGCCGCCCAGACAGGACACATGGTACTGTCCACCCTGCATACCAATGATGCTCCCCAGACCCTAAATCGCCTGGCGCAAATGGGAATTCCGCCCTTCAATATCTCATCTTCGGTAATTTTGATCCTGGCTCAACGGCTGGCGAGGCGCCTGTGTGAATATTGCAAGCGGGAGGAAAAATTCCCTCCTGACTTGTTACTTAAGGCAGGTTTTGAGGAAAAAGAGTTAGATGACCTGGTAATTTTTACCGCCAATCCCGAGGGCTGCGACCACTGCACCAAGGGATACAAGGGCCGGGTAGGGATTTATCAGGTGATGCCGATTACAGAATCCATCAACCGCCTGATTCTGGAAGGCGGCAATGCACTGCAATTGGCGGAACAAGCCAAGGCCGAAGGTATTAATGATCTGCGCGCTTCCGGCCTGAATAAGGTTCGGGCAGGTATTACGAGTATCGAAGAAATTGATCGAGTAACACGGGAATAACGATTATGGTAGCCAGCGTTGAAAAAGAAGAGTTGATCCAGTTTGTCTGGGAAGGGGTTGATAAAAATGGCAAGCGGGTGAAAGGCGAGCAACCCGGCCGCAGTGAAACTCTTATCAAAGCGGAATTAAGGCGCCAGGGAATTAAACCGGTTAAAGTAAAAAAGAAACCCAAACCGCTGTTTGGCGCCCGAAAGAAAAAAATCACCACTAAGGATATCGCCGTCTTCAGCCGTCAGCTGGCCACCATGATGAGCGCCGGCGTGCCCTTGGTGCAAGCCTTTGACATCGTTGGCCGCGGCCACGAAAATCCTAGCATGCAAGAGCTCATCCTCTCGATTAAGGACGACGTGGAAGGCGGCAGTACCCTCACCGAAGCCCTGCGTAAGCATCCTTTGTATTTCGACGAGCTGTTTTGCAACCTGGTGGAAGCCGGGGAACAGGCCGGGGTCCTGGAAGTCCTGTTACACAAGATCGCAGAATACAAGGAAAAAACCGAATCGTTAAAGGCCAAAGTGAAAAAGGCGCTCACCTATCCAGCCGCCGTCGTCGTGGTGGCCTTTATTGTCACGGCCATTTTATTGATCTTTGTGGTACCCCAATTCGAAGAATTATTCAAAGGCTTCGGCGCGGATCTCCCCGCGTTTACCCAATTGGTGATCAATTTATCCCGCTTCATGCAGGATAATTGGTACTTCGTATTCGGGGGCATCGGGGTTGCCATTTATGCCTTCATCTATTTCAAAAAACGGTCCCTGGCATTCAATCGTTTTTTGGACCGTCTGTTTTTACGCATCCCGATCATCGGCCCTCAAATCCTGCACAAATCCGCCATTGCCCGCTTCGCCCGCACCTTGTCCACCATGTCCGCAGCGGGTGTTCCTCTCGTGGAAGCATTGGAATCGGTCGCTGGCGCTTCTGGCAATGCGGTGTATTCCGATGCCATCCTGGAAATGCGCGAAGCGGTGTCCACTGGTCAGCAGCTACAGCAGGCCATGCGTCAGACCAGCTTGTTTCCCAACATGGTGATCCAAATGATTGCCATCGGGGAAGAATCTGGCTCTATCGACAGCATGTTATCGAAAGTGGCCGACTTCTATGAAGAAGAAGTCGACAATGCGGTCGATTCTTTGAGCAGCCTGATGGAACCCATGATTATGGCTTTTCTTGGTGTTGTGGTTGGTAGCTTGGTGGTCGCCATGTATCTGCCGATTTTCAAGCTGGGCGCTGTGGTTTAGTGCCTTTAGTCCAGGTTTTTCAAGACAGTCCGCTTTTTTTCTTATCCACGCTGGGTATTTTGGGACTGTTGGTAGGCAGCTTTCTCAACGTGGTCATCTACCGCCTGCCGGTAATGCTGGAACGCAATTGGCGCCGCGAATGCCTGGAATTTTTAGGGCAACCCGAGGAAGAAAAGCCCAGCCGCTTTGATCTCATTCAACCAGCATCCACCTGCCCCCATTGCGGCCATCAAATCCGGGCTTGGGAAAATATTCCCGTTATCAGCTTTTTGCTGCAAAAAGGACGCTGCACACGATGCGGTGCTTCCATATCCATCCGCTATCCGCTGGTGGAATTGCTTACCGCATTACTCTCTGTCGCAGTCGCTTGGCATTTCGGCGTCACCATGCAAACCTTATGGGCGCTGGTTTTGACCTGGACCCTGATTGCGCTGAGCTTCATTGATATTGACCACCAACTGCTCCCGGACGCTATTACCCTGCCTATCCTTTGGCTGGGTTTGTTTTTAAGCCTGTTTCATCTGTTTACGGACCCAGAATCCGCTATTATTGGCGCTATCGCAGGTTACCTTAGCCTGTGGATGGTTTATCAACTTTTCAAGTTACTCACTGGCAAGGAAGGCATGGGATTTGGTGATTTCAAACTGCTGGCCCTTTTCGGCGCCTGGTTGGGCTGGCAAATGCTGCCCATGATTATTCTATTGTCTTCTCTGGTAGGTGCACTCCTGGGCATCACAATGATCTTGATTCAAGGCCGGGACCGGCACTCGCCCATCCCCTTTGGCCCCTATCTCGCCATTGCCGGCTGGATTGCATTGCTCTGGGGTGATACCCTCAATCAACTTTATCTGAATCTGACCGGCATCCGCTAATATAAATATATAATGGAGCCAGGGCTTGGAGTTCGGCCAGCGGGCGGCCCTAGTACATGATATATTCATAACATCACGAAAAATAAACCCCAAAATCCAGCCCCACCCTATTTCCCCACGAAGTTGACCCATGCTCAAAATCGGCCTGACAGGTGGCATCGCCAGCGGCAAGAGCACCGTTGAAAAATTATTTGCAAAACGCGGCATCACAGTAATCGATGCCGACAAAATTGCCCGAAACCTGGTCAAACCCGGTCAACCGGCGTTAGATGCAATAGCCCAGGAATTCGGTAAATCCATTCTTTTACCCGACGGCAGCTTGAACCGGGCAAAGCTGAGGGAATTGGTCTTCAATCATCCCCGCCACAAAGAAAAACTGGAAGCCATTCTCCATCCCGCCGTCTATGCCGAAATGGATCGCATGGCGGCAAAGTGTGACAGCCCTTATGTTATTTTCAGCGTTCCTCTCTTGGTGGAAACCGGCGCGGAAAAACATTTCCACCGCATTCTGGTGATTGATTGTCCTGAAGCGATGCAAATCGCCCGCTTAAAGCAAAGAGACGGCCTATCAGATGAAATGATTGAAAAAATCATGAAAAATCAGGCCAGCCGGTCCCAGCGTCTCGCCGTGGCGGAGGATATCATTGTCAACGATAGGGATTTCAATCACCTGGAAAAACAGGTGGAGGAACTGCACCAGTTTTATTTGCGTCTAAGCCAAGCTCAAACTCTTGAACCTTTTTGAATGGCCAGCTTGACCCCGCCACCTTTAAGCCTCTATATCCACCTGCCCTGGTGTGTCAAAAAATGCCCCTATTGTGATTTTAACTCTCACACTTACCATGGCGACCTTCAAGAAAAACGATACATAGATGCCCTGCTTGCAGATCTGGATCAGGACCTGCAACAAATCCAGCCCCGTCCCATCCACAGTATTTTTATCGGCGGCGGCACGCCCAGCCTGTTCTCTCCTGATAGTCTTCAACGCCTGTTGGAAGGAATACGCGCCCGGCTGACGCTTTCACAAGATATCGAAATCACCCTAGAAGCCAATCCTGGCACGGCAGAGTGCACTAAATTCAAACACTATTCCCAACTGGGCATTCACCGTTTATCTCTTGGTATTCAAAGTTTCCAGGAGGACAAACTGGTCTCCCTGGGCCGGATCCATAATGCCAAAGAAGCCATCCAGGCAGTGGCAATGGCACAAAAGGCCGGCTTCCAACGAATCAACCTCGACCTCATGTTCGGCCTGCCCAATCAATCGTTGGCGGATGCACTCTACGATATCGATACGGCCATCGCCCTGGAACCTGGCCATATCTCCCACTACCAGCTCACTTTGGAACCGAACACCTTGTTCGCCAAACGACCGCCCGCCCTCCCGCCAGAGGATGACATTTACCACCTGCAACAGCATTGTCAGGAAAAATTAGCCGCTCATGGTTATCAGCGCTATGAAATTTCCGCGTTTGCCCACCCAGGAAAGGAATGCAAGCACAATCTGAATTATTGGCGGTTTGGGGACTATCTCGGCATCGGCGCGGGCGCTCACGGGAAATATACTCAAGCCGGCACCATTCGAAGGCGCTGGAAAATCCGCCATCCCCAACACTATATGGAAAAAGCCGGCGGCCTGGGGAGCATTGGCGGCGATGTCGAAGTGGAAAACCAACAACGCCCCCTGGAGTTCATGATGAACGCCTTAAGATTAAAATCCGGTTTTACGCCGGAGCAATACGAGCAGCGTACCGGATTACCCTGGTCTGAGCAAAAACCTATAATAGACAATCTCGTGGCAGATCGCCTCTTGCAATCTAAGGACAATTTCATCTGCTGTACCGAAAAAGGCTGGAATTTCTTAAATACCGTTTTGGAGGTATTTTCCTAATACAATTCATCCATAAAGACAAATAGAAATGAAGAGCGTGTCTGGACTATGGGGAAACACCGTACACTGATCCTTGATGGCGGCCATTCAAGGCACCAACTTCCCAATAACCTCTGCACGCCCTCACAGAAGAAATGTCAGTGTGCCCATTTTTTGGACAAAAAGAATTTTACTTTAATAATCAGATAGATAACCGGTTACTCCGCAATTTCCTCACAACTTTTTCCACAGAAGCGGTGAATAATTAACAAGCTACAATCCTAATCATCATGCAGACATACAAACAACAATTTATTCAATTCGCCATAGATGCAGGCGCACTGCGTTTCGGCACATTCACACTCAAATCCGGCCGCACCAGTCCGTATTTTTTCAACGCCGGGCTTTTTAACAGCGGCAGCCGGCTCAAAAAATTGGGTCAATTCTACGCCCATGCGCTACAGGATGCGGACTTGGAATACGACATGCTGTTTGGGCCAGCTTATAAAGGCATCCCCTTGGCATGCGCTATTGCCATTGCCCTCGCTGACGGTGATGCCCGGGATGTCCCCTTTGCCTTCAACCGGAAAGAAATCAAGGATCACGGCGAAGGCGGGCAAATTGTTGGCGCGGATTTGGCGGGCAAGGTTTTAATCGTGGATGACGTCATCACCGCCGGCACTTCGGTCAATGAATCGGTGACCCTGATTAAAAACGCAAAAGCCACCCCTTGCGGTGTTTTAATCGCTCTGGACCGGCAAGAAATAACCAATACCGGAAAGCCCGCACTGCACGAAATTCAAGAACATTACCAGATACCGGTGATCGCCATCGCCACCATGGATGATGTCATGGCCTTTCTGGAGAAAAATAGCGCATTTTCCAAAGAACTGCCCGCAATCATCGAGTACCGCCGCCAATTCGCAAAAGGTTGACTGACGCTTAAGACCAGCTAATCTTAAACATGAAATGTTAGATCCCAATTCCAACCTTTTTCCGCAGTGTGCCACGGAGAAAAGCCGCGCCGGGTCCTTTCAAGCGCATGCTTGCCCGTGGGTCACGGTTTTTGAGACCTTGCCTGCCCCGCTCTTGAAGCGCTTTACTCGATTTCCGATGGCCATCTTTCTGGTCACCTTGGGGATCATCACCCACACCAACAATGCCTGGGCGGAAGGCAAAATGTATCAGTGGAAGGATAAGGCTGGCAATATCCACTATTCTGACACCGTACCGGCAGATGAATCCGAGCACCAGCGGATAATTTATGATAAGTCCCAAATGCGCAGGCTGGAAGTAGTCGAACGGGCAAAAACCCCGGAAGAGCTCGCCAGGGAAATGCGGCTGGCGCAACTGCGCCGGGAAGAGAAAAAACTTTTAGACGAACAATTGGCCCGTGACCGGGCGCTGCTGCGCACCTACCGTAACGAAGAAGATCTGCAACTGGCCCTCA
>JALSQY010000019.1 GCA_026985035.1 Methylothermaceae bacterium | reverse complement strand
CTGGTTCATGGAAGAGCTGTTCGTGGCGCCATTGCACTATGGATTTGTGTTCTTTGGCTGGTTCGCTCTGGGTGTGCTGGGCGTTTTCCTGCAAAGCCTGGCCAGTATCCTGCATCTGATCGGCAAGGATCTGTGCGGCGATATCTACGATGAAGCCGTCGCCCGGGTCGGTGAAGATCAGGCCCAGTGGATGGACTGATTTGAAATTTCTTCTTTGTTCCACAGGGATGTGGAACCGGGAAGCAGGTTATGACACATAACCTCTTCGTCTTGTAGCCATTGATCTGCCTTTTTGTGCAGAACCGCCCCTCGGGGCGGTTTTTTTATTCCTCGAGAATCGCCAATCAATTCAAGTCCGCCAGGGATGTTCGGGCAGATCGATCACGCCAATCACCTTCGCGCCCGCCACGGCCACTTGGCGGTCGTTTTCCACCGAACTGCCACTGACGCCGATGCCGCCAATCAAGATGCCGTTTTCATCAACGATGGGAAATCCGCCAGGGAAGGTGATCAATCCGCCATTGGAATGCTCGATACCGTACAAAGGCCCGCCCGGCTGAGACAGCTTGCCGATTTCCTCGGTTGGCATGCCGAACAGGCAAGCGGTTTCCGCTTTTTTGATCGCGATATCGGTACTCCCCATCCAGGCATCGTCCATCCGCACGAAAGCCTTTAAATCCGCGCCGGAATCCACCACCGCGATACACATTTTGGTGCTGATCTTCTTGGCCTCTTCGATCGCCGCCTCAATGGCCTGGTTGGCCTGGTCAAAAGTCACATGCATTGTCAGTTTCTCCTTGTAGGGCTGGATCTAAAATCTACGTTACCACAAAAAATCAAAATGAAAGGAAGGGATAATCAAAAACCGACGCTGGAAGCCGGTCAACATACTTTTTACACTAGATAAATATCTATTGACTATCGTGTACGAATAAATTTACCATTCGCCCACAATCCGGCCAACTTTTGTGTTTGTGACTGCAATGATGCTGCCGGAACTGCAAGAAATACCAAGAAACCGGATTCCGGAGCAAGCCATGAAACTGTTCACCCGACTCGTTGCCGTTTGTCCATCCTTGTCACTGTTTGGCATCGTTTGGCTCATCGTTACTTTGACTGGCGTCAGCGCTTACGCAAATACTCAAAACAGCACCCAATCCGCCCTTTCCGGGG
>JALSQY010000018.1 GCA_026985035.1 Methylothermaceae bacterium | reverse complement strand
TGGGGCAGATATTTGATGTCTGTATGGATGAATCCCGGGTCGTAGTCTTTAAACGCCTGACGGGGCTTGTCCGCCTTCTCCGCGGCCATGGGCTCGCGCAGGGAAGGCGGGCCTTCCCTGCTCAACAAACGGTCGATGGCCGACCGCGAAGCCCTGGGATCGATGTATGCCTTGGCGATGTAGGTCAGGTCGTCGATCGACAGCAGCAGTGCTTCCCGAAGCAGCAGAATCAACTGTTCCTGGACTGGACTGAGCGTCGTACGCAACCTGTGGGGCCGGTGAGACTGATCTGCCACTCCCTGGCCCTTGCGTTTGCGCCACTTGATAACCGTGGTCCTGGAAACGTTGTACTTCTCCGCCAGGGCATCGATGCTCAGGTCCGAGTTCTGGATTTCCTGCCGAATCCTGGGTGTGGTTCGGGCGTTGGCATGGATACGGTACGTGCTCATCAGTGGCTCCTCTTGATCTTTTTCAGCTCGGGAATGACTGCTTTCAGTATATCCAGGGCCATCACCATGCGATGGCTGCTCCTGGGTATTTTATATAGTTTATTATCTATAGGGACCTTACAGGCAGACTACGGTGCCGGCCGCAGTGTCGTGCGCATTACGTCCACAACATAATGATAAGCGACCACGGTTTCCGGACCATCGTCATTCGGTCCGTTGGGTACATTCGAGCGGGAGATGACAAAGTATAAATCCACTCCCTGGCCATCTTCGCTCACGCGGGTGTAGCGGTCGATCAGCAGTGGCGCGTAACCGCTGACTGTAGCCCATGAAATGCCGGAATTCCTGCAGCGGGGATAGGTGGGGATCAGGCCGCGGCCCGGCGCGGGTGGAACCGGCAGCGGGCGGAACCGGTGTACGGTGGGGAGCCTGCCGTTGTGGCGGTCAGGTGTCACAGCCACGTTCCAAATCCATGGGCGCCATGGGTCGCCTGTCACGACTACGGTTCCCAGATCGGCATCCAGGGTTTTGTTGTCTCTCATCTTGCCTTTGTAAGCTGGTGACAACAGCATCACGAGGCGGTCGATCCGGGTGCCGTCGGCCAGGGTTTCGTTTACGCGGATGGCTTTGGGATAGCCCACCCCGGCGGAAGTGAGTTTGGTGCCGCAGGCGTTCTCGAAGCGGGCGTAACTGGCGATATCACCAGCGGCGATAATGGCCTTGGCATCGGCTTCCGATGTGCTCCAACAGCGTTTGCCCCCCGAAGTATAGTCCGTGCCGGCGAAATACCAAGGGGTGAGGCGGTGTTGGTCGTCGCTGGCTGCCTTCAATAAATCCGTCCGTGAGACAAATGCCAGATAGACGTTACTTTCTTTCCACCAACCGCTGCCGAACAGGAGGAGTCCTCGCGTGTCCTCCCCGTCGGGGAGCGGGAGTCCGCAGGGACCGGAGCGTTTCATGTCCTGATAGTCGTATGCGTCAACCTCTATGCCGAAAGCGTGGATGAACTTGGCCTGCAAGCCTCCTTTGGAGAACGGTTGTTTGTCGTTTACCACTTGCCAGTGCAAGCCTAAGTCTGTACTCACTGCCAGATAGGATTTGGCAGAGGCCGGCTTTTCCTCATTTTGAATGCCGGCCACCATGAATAGGATGTCATTAACAGCCCAGGCGCCGGTGGGCGTGGTGTTCGGATATTTTTGCAAGCAGGCAGGGGCTGGCAGATTGTTCAATAGGTCGTATATTTTTCCCTCCGGTAATTTGTGGTCTTTTAATTCATCACGCAATCTTTCGACGATTGTTTCGGTCTCTGCATGGATGCCATCGAGATATACAGGACGGAAACCGTCAGGATCGGCCTGTTCACACATCTGCGGTAGCGCGCCTTCCTTATTTCGGTAAACATGAAACAGATGTATGCCATCGGTGGGATCGTCGTCGATGGATAGGCCAATGGCATCGCCTTCGAGTGGCCCTTTGGGGCCATAGAAGAAATCACTGTTGATGAGTTCGGGACTGGGGGCGTACTTTTGAACTACTTTGCCTGGTTTATGCAGGAAGGCCAGATCGAGCTGGTCGGTGTCGCCAAACAGGTAGAGGGTCAAGTCCTGTTTTCCTCCGCTGGCGTCGGGGAGGGTGAGTGGCAGGCCAAGATCGGTGCCCCACAGGATGTCTCCTCCCGCTGCGTCGGAGCGGAGATAGGCAGGATAACTGTCTTTCGCCCGTTGTTCACCGTAGCCGATCAGGGTGTTGACGTATTTGGTATTTGCAACGGTGTAGCGCTCGCCAGCAGCGGGTTCGGCAAGTGAAAGCCTAAGTTGCAGGGGGTGGGTCTGTATTTTTTCCAGGCGTGCGTAATAGTATTGCCACTGGCCGGTGGGGAATCGGACTTGGACCGAGGGCAATGAAAGCCGCCCTGTTGTTAAATCGTAAGTTGGTAACAGGGTTGGATCAGCCGTTATTTTCTGGCACTTATTGACCGAAGTCACCTCCAATGTCATCGGAGTCTTTCCGGGTAAACGCTTCAGTCGAGCCGAGTAAAATGACGAGCCAGCGCGAACGAGGGTTAATTGCAGTTCATTGGTATCAAACCGAAAAACAGGCATGGATTCAGCGCAGCTGCCGGTCTGAGAATTTTGATGGTTTGAATCCATTGCCTGTAATTGGCTGCTTAAAAGCGCTGTCAATGCCAATAACCAATGCTTAATAGAAAATTGATTGCACATGGGGGCCACCGCGTTACCAGTTTTGCCAGTCTGGACAAAGTATTGTTTAGCTGTCCTGTTTTTCAAAGTATAGAAAAATAAGGATCCTAAAACCGGGCGGAAATATGAAGCAGAAAAACCACCTCTGTTATCTTCCTGGATTTAAAAGGAATTCTCCAGATTTTTACCCGATCTGACAAAAAAATGACCAGTGTATAATGCCACTGCTTGGTGCCTTGTTCGCAAAAGGAGTGTCATGATGGGAATCTTGTTTTGGATTTTGGTGGGAGCATTTATTGGCTGGAATTTTCCACAGCCGTGGTGGGCGCGGTTATTGCAGGAAAAAGTGCTGACCCTATTGAGGGAAAAATTGAGGGATGTCTAAAGAACAGATAGGCCCTGACTGTGGCGGGAGTGGGAAAATTGTGATGGGAAATAGAAAAATGCGGAATCAGTTTCCACTGATTCCGCATGACTTAATTTTTGAAAATGGTTGTTATCCGTTCATGCCTGGATTGTTTGAATCATCCATTGGTTGATTTTCAGATTGGTCTTCGTCCATGGAGGCATCGCCCATTTCCTCTGGATTATCCCCGCTGGAATCTTGATTGGATTCCCCGGTCGAATCACTTTCGTTGTCGCCGATCTCGCCATCGTGATCGAGATCGCCGTCAACTTCGCCATCACCGTCTTTATCCGATTCGTCTTCCCCTTCGCTTATTTTGATGCGAGAGGTTGCCACGAGTCCTTGGAAACCATGAAACCAATCATTGAGATTTTCCGGGTCGCCGCCAGGAATAGTCATGACCAAGGCAAGCCGGTAAGGGCCTGCTGGAATGGATGCCAAGGTTGAGCAGGGTAAGCGGAATAATGGATGTTCGCGTTTATCGCCGTCTTCGGACTGGAGTTTATCAGCCAATAACTCTCGCAGGTTCCAGGAAGAGTAGCTGGTTTGTCCGCTATCGTCGTTGCTCGGGAAAGCCACCATTATATGAGCGTCGGCATTGCCTTGCCAGAACGCCTGGAATTTGCGGGGAATTTTGACTTTAATGGATAACTGCTCATCGATACACTTTTGTAAGTTAACAACATGCTTAGAGGCAACAATCAGGCCCTTTTGACGGCCAGGCTTGAATTTGTCTTCCCCTTTGGCTTGCGCCGGAACTGAAACAACGCTGAGTGACAATGCGAAGAAGGAAGCGGCCACGGTGCCAGCCTGAATCAATCTAGTGATTTTCATCCAAGGAACTCCTATCAATAAAGTTTAACGGTATGACTTTTCACCCAGAAAATTCCATGTATTCCTGGATCAAATCTAAATATAGTCAAGGTGAGGAAAAGCTTTTGGATGACTACTATTTTTGTGAGAAAAATCACACAAAAATCTGGAGGGCAGGCTGTGAGGAACAATGCGGCTTTCCGTTGGTTGGAATTGGAAGGAAAGCCGCTCTATGAGAGATTAATCCAGGCTAAGTGATTTGAGATAGGCCCGGAAGCCTTCCGCCACTTCGGGGTGGCGTAAGGCGTGGTCTATGGTGGCTTCCAGATACCCCAGTTTGGACCCGCAATCGTAGCGCTTGCCTTCAAAGCGGTACGCGTAAACCATTTCGTGATGCAGCAGTTTGGCGATGGCGTCGGTGAGCTGGATTTCTCCGCCGGCACCTCTGCCTATGGTTGCCAAGAGCTCGAAGATTTTCGGCGTAAGGATATAGCGGCCAACGACACCCAGATTGGAAGGTGCCTGTTCGGGTTTGGGTTTTTCTACAATGCCTTCGATGGGAGCAACCCGGTTTTCCATTTCCGAGGTGGCAACAATGCCGTAACTTTCGGTGGCATCCCTGGGAACCTCTTCCACGCCGAGTACGGAACGGCCGTGGAAGTTGTAGATTTCCACCATTTGCTTCAGGCAGGGGTTGAGGTGGTTTTCTATCAGGTCATCGGCTAATAAGACCGCAAAAGGTTCATTGCCCACCACGGGCTGGGCGCATAGCACCGCGTGCCCGAGTCCCAGGGCTTCGGCCTGGCGAATGTAGACACAATTGACGCCCTTGGGTGGAATGGCCCGGATCATTTCCAGTTTTTCTGTTTTTCCCCGCTCTTCCAATTCATGTTCCAATTCGTAAGCTTTATCGAAATGATCGGCAATGGAGCGTTTGTTGCGACCGGTGACAAATATCATCAATTCGATGCCCGCGGCGGCGGCTTCTTCCACAGCGTATTGAATCAAGGGTTTGTCCACAACTGGCAGCATTTCCTTGGGGTTGGCCTTGGTGGCGGGCAGAAATCTTGTGCCTAAACCGGCTACGGGAAAAACAGCTTTTTTAATCTTCACGGATCCGCTCCCAGCGTTGTTCGGATTCAGGGACTAGGGTTATTTTTTCGTTTTTTTCCAGATAATCCAGGATTTGACGGGCGCATTCATCCAGCGGCTCGCTACCGGTTTTGACAATTATCTCGGGATTTTCCGGTGCTTCATAGGGAGAAGAAATGCCAGTGAAATCCTTGATTTCTCCCCGGCGTGCTTTTTGGTAAAGGCCTTTCACGTCCCTTTGCTCACACACATCAAGCGGGGTATCGCAGAAGATTTCAATGAAATCCCCGTCATCCACCAGCGAGCGCACCATGTCCCGGTCGCTGCGGAAAGGGGAGATAAATGCAGTCAAGGCAATCACGCCGGCCTCGATAAACAATTTACTCATCTCTCCGATGCGGCGGATATTTTCATGCCGGTCTTTGGAACCAAACCCCAGATCCGAGCATAAGCCATGGCGGACGTTATCACCGTCGAATACAAAGGTGCGGCAACCACGCAAGAACAAAAGTTCTTCCACTCGATGGGCGAGAGTGGATTTTCCCGCGCCGGAAAGGCCGGTAAACCATAAAATAAAGCTACGGTGGCCGTTGAGTTTTTCCCGGTCTTGGCGGGTGACTGTGGCGTGGTGCCAGCGGATGTTTTTGTTCATCTAACGATACTTGTGAGTTGAAATGAGATTAGAATAAATGAGTCATTCTATACTAAAAAATCTCAATCTTAGCTTAACCT
>JALSQY010000017.1 GCA_026985035.1 Methylothermaceae bacterium | reverse complement strand
GGGAAGTGCTGATAACAACCATGCAATGTCCAAAATATGTACGCAAGGATGAGTTGAAATTACTCCACAGGAAACGCTGCTCTGTTGAGCAGGATATCCGCTACAATAATAAACTATGCGAATGAACATCTTCATTTGTAAAATGCCAGATATGGCAGTAAAGGAAATATTGAATGTACCTGGCTTATAATTTACTAGGCTTTATCATAATACAGTTTGTGCCTATGAGAGGAGGGTAAAACCCTCCGCAGAAAAGTGCACTATACAGCATTACTACTGCTGATGGCACATGATTACCGGCTGGTACATTGTGCCCTGAGCAGTGAAACGAAGGTTGAAAGTTTTCCCTTTATGAGCAGAGCCAAGACAAGTGGCGTGGGAAGAAGTGATAACCTATGGCCATCTTGAATGGCCATCCTAAGAAGTTTAAATAAGTACTATTAAGTACTGCTAATCATCTAGCGGTAGAAATCTGTGCCAACAAGGGTGCTGGGTAACCGGCGTTCCTGGTGACAGTAGTAATAACTTGGAGAAACAGTGACAACAGTAACGAATGCCCCATTGGTCGTGGATTTGGACGGCACGCTAACACCCACAGACACCTTGGTAGAATCTTTGGTCAAGGTGGTAAAGCAGTCTCCCATGAATTTGTTGCGTTTGCCATTCTGGCTCATAAAAGGCAAAGCCGCCTTCAAGGCGGTTATCGCGGCCCAGGCCGGCGTTGCTGTTGAGCTTTTGCCTTATCGTGAACCACTTCTCGACTATCTGCGCAAGGAAAGATCCAAAGGACGGCGGATTGTTCTGGCAACGGCGGCACACCATTCCATTGCAGATGGCGTGGCGAAGCATCTTGACCTGTTCGATCAGGTTTTGGCCACAGAAGCGGGTTGTAACCTCAAGGGAAAAGCGAAGCTAAATGCCATCCAGAAGAAGGTGGGGGGAACCTTTGTCTATGCAGGGGACAGTAAAGCGGATGTGCCCATTTGGAAGGCTGCTCAAAAGGCGGTACTGGTAGATGTCCAACCTGGTATAGCGGCTATGGTCAGACAAGCAGTACCAATAGAACACGAGTTCCAGGGAGATGGTGTGGGACTCTCTCTTTGGCTACATGCCCTGCGTGTCCACCAGTGGCTGAAAAATCTGCTGCTATTCGTACCTCTGATGACCGCATTTTCGTTCACGGATATTGGCAAGCTGTCGAGCATATTTCTGGCCTTCCTGGCCTTCTCCTTCTCGGCTTCTGCTACCTATATAGTTAACGACCTTTGGGATCTGGAGAATGACCGGGCGCACCCTCGGAAGCGGCTGCGCCCTTTCGCCAGCGCCAAACTACCAATATTACAAGGGCTAGCTGTATCGGTCGGTATCTTGCTGTTAGGCTTAGTTTTAGCATTTACGGTATCGTTGGGTTTCTTTTTGATGCTTTTGCTCTACTTGGTGCTGACCAGCGCCTATAGCTGGGTGCTGAAGGAGTATGTCCTCATCGACGTGCTTATGCTGTCCCTGCTCTACACCCTGCGTATCCTGGCTGGCTCGGTGGCTATTGGCATAGCTACCAGTTCCTGGCTCCTGGCCTTCTCGGCCTTCATATTTCTTAGTCTGGCCCTGGTAAAGCGATGTGCTGAACTGGTTTCGCTGGGTGAGAACGGTGTGGCAGCCACTCGTGGGCGGGATTACCAAGTAACAGACCTGGTTGTACTGTGGCCTATGGGAGTGGGTTCCGCGCTATCCGCCGTGGTGGTGTTCGGGTTGTTTATCAATACGCCCGAAACCGAGAGCCGCTATGGAACACCACAGCTACTCTGGCTGGTGGCCATCGGGTTGATTTACTGGCTGGCGAGGCTATGGGTGAAAACCTCTCGTGGTGAGATGCATGACGATCCAGTGATATATGCCATTAAGGACCGGGGAAGCCGGGTCACCGTATTTGCCATGATTGCTGTCATGCTGGCGGCGCATTTCCTGACTTTGGAGATCTCACTGTGAAAATCCTCTTCCTCGCCATCATCAGTATCGCTCTGTCAGTGACAGCCCAGTTTTCCCTGAAAGCGGGTATGTCGGAAGAGGGGGTCAGGGCTGCATTGGCCCAGAATTATTCCCTCAGAACCCTGTGGGATGTGCTCAGAAATCGGTATATCTTTGGCGGTTTCCTACTCTATGGGCTGGGGGCAGTGGCCTGGTTGGGAGTACTCTCCAAGTGGGACGTGAGTAAAGCCTATCCTTTGGTTGGTCTCGGATTTGTCTTCACTGTCGGAGTGGGATATCTCTTGGGTGAGCAAGTGACACTCCCCCGCGTCATAGGTGTTGCGCTGATTTGCGCAGGGGTATTTGTGGTGGGGAAGAGTTGATGAATCTCAAACACCACGCTGAACAACAACGAGATTGGCTGTGGTTGTCAGTTATCGTAGGTATCGGCTTTGTCCTCAGGGTTGCTGCCATAGCTAGTTTTCATCATGAACCAGAAAGTGATGAACTTGCTTACAAGAGTATGGCGCTCAACCTAGTTAGCGGGAACGGGATTGTTGATGTAATGGGTAACCACGCAATGTATAACGTGGGCTACCCATTGTTCATTCTGGCTCCTGCGTTTTTCTTTTTTGGTGAAAACCTTCTTGTGGCTCGTCTAATCAATACGCTCTTAGGGGGGGTAACGATCATATTGTGCTATCTGGTAGCCAAAGAGGCGGGGGCAGGTAGGTCTGGGCGTCTTATGGCTGCGTTTATCTGGGCTGTATATCTCCCTGCCAGCGTATATGTAGTATATCTGCAAAAAGAAAATTTGATGATTCCGATAATGCTTGGGGTCATATGGTGTGCATTGCGATTGGCAAGACAGCCATCAAAGGATGTAACCATTGTGTGCGGCGTGTTGTTTGGCCTATTGGCCTTGACAGGCAATGCTGGTTTGTCTCTGGTTACGGCTGTTGTATTGGCATTGGTATTAAGTCCTACGTCAAAATCCAGGTGTGTTGCCTTAAGCATACTCATGCTGTTAGCTGCCTTGATGATTTGTGGGCCTTGGATAATAAGAAACATGAATGTCATTGGTTCGCCAATCTTAAATACTAATGGTGGCTTTAATCTGTATTTGGGCAATAACCCATCGGCAACAGGCATGTTTGTTTCAATAGCTGAGACTCCCCGTGGACCTACTTGGGAAGCACTACGAAAAACTGGCGAAGTTCAAGCATCGGATATCCTTAAGCAAGAGGCTATCGTGTGGATAAAGACCCATCCGATTGAGTTCGCGATATTAGCCTTGAAAAAGGGGGGTTACTTCTGGATGCCTCCATTACATCAAGGTAAGGGTGATCAGTCAATGGTTGAAAAGCTTGTGCGTATATTGTGGGCAATGCAGTTTCTGGTGCTCGTGATGGCGGCTTTAGGTACCTTATTGATTCGAAGTCTAAGAAATAGACAACTCGCTATTCTTTGGTTTGCGGTTGCTAGCTATACAGCAGTGCACATGCTGTTTTATGTAATCTTTCGATATCGCTTGCCCATTATGCCAGTTATGGGTGTAATGGCTGCTCTTGCAATCGAATCGTCGGTTTTGCTTATAGATCGTTATTGCCCAACGAATAAGGTTAGATTGTGATTCGCAGATGGCGAAGCCACGATATGAACTGTTTGTTGGGCAAGCCTGGATCGAATGGGTCAGTTACCCCAGAAGTGCATGAACAGCTTTCATGTACTTCTGGGGTGATTTCTTTGCGGGGGTTAAAATGATACGCGGAACCCCCCATAGCCCGCCACCCGGCTGGTGCCATAGCCTGGGACTTCTTCGTACTCCTCGTCGAGTAGATTATCAATCCGGCCGAAAATCGTAAAATTCGGCAGGATTTCATAACTGCCCGCCAGGTTTACCACCACATAAGTGGGCAGCTTCTGTTTGATGGAAAACGCAGAATAACGCCGGCTGCCCACGGCTAGGATATTCAAGTGCAGATGCGCGTTTTCCAAAACGGCCAGATCCGCATCGAAACTGCCTTTGTGCCGGGGGCGGCGGAATAAAAGGTTTTCTTGACTGTCTTCCGTATTGGTGAAGGTATAGGTTCCCCGGAGGGTGAGAATAGCCAATGGCTGGATTTCCACATAGGATTCCACCCCGGCGCTTCTGGCAGAAGCTCTGTTGATATAGCCGGTGCCGAATTCGAAATCGATCAGATTGGTAAATTGATTGTGGAAGTAGGCAGCACCCAGGAGAATTTTATCTTCCCAGAAGCGCTGATCGATCCCCACATCCCAGCCCCGGCTGCGTTCTGGCTTGAGCGCGGCATTACCAACGGGGCCGAAGGCGCCGGCGGGGGCCAATAATTGGTACAAACTGGGGGCCTTGAATCCCTTGCCGTAACTGCCACGCAGCTTGGTGCCGGTTTCCGGGATCAGCACCGCTTGGGAAACTCCCCAGGTGACTTTGCCGCCTGCCCGGTTATGGTCGTCATAGCGGACACCGGCGGTGGTGATAAAACGGTCCCCGATGGTGATTTGGTTTTGGCCGTAATAACCGTTGGTGGTGGCTGACTTGGTATCGATTTCGTTGGAACCGAACCATTCGGTTTCCGTGGTAACGCCAAATACCAGGGTATCCCACGGGGTCAGATTCAGATTGTTTTGCCAGTCGAGTTTGAATTTCTCACCCCGGAAATTACTGTCCAGGGCAAACAGATCCCCCGGTTCCAGCTTGTCTCGATTGCGCCGTTCGGTACGGCTGTAGGAAAGGCGCAGGGTCTGTTGCCAAAAATTGTCGAATAAATCCAGCTTTCCCTGGCCGCGCACGAAGATTTGATCGCTCTTCTGAATATTGTTGGGATCATCGCAACCGGGGCCACCGCAATCATCGATGTCCGCTTCACTGTGATGAAAACGGGTCGCTACATCGAGATTTAAATTGTCCAGAGCCTGCCAGTCTGCACGGGCGGAAACGGTGGTATTCTTGTAGCCGTCATCTTCCTGATTGCCTAACCGGTCGTCCGCGGCGGAAAAGCCGTTGGATTTTAGGTGGCTGGCGCTGATGCTGTAGCGGACGGTATCCAGGCTTCCGCTGCTGGTGCCGCCCAGTTTCCAGGTGCCATAGCTGCCCCCTTCCGCGCTCAAACTGGCGCCAGGCTTGCCCTCGCCGAGCTTGGTGACAATGTTGATGATGCCGCCTATGGCATCGGATCCATAGAGAATGCTTTGCGGGCCGCGCAGGATTTCCACCCGCTCGATGTTGTCCACCGTCAAGTTGGCGAAATCGAAGCTGGCTGCCGGGCTGGATGGGTCATTCACTTCGATACCATCGATGAGTACCAAGGTATGGTTGGAATTGGCGCCCCGTAAAAACAGGGAGGTGGTTTTTCCGAGCCCGCCGGATTGCACCACATCCAAGCCAGGTACAGAGCGCAAAACGTCCGATAACGTGAACACCTGCCGCGCGGCGATGTCCTCGGCGGTAATCACCGTCACACTCCGGCCTGTTTTTCCCAGAGGTTGCGGCATGCGGGTGGCAGTGACCACCATGGGCTCGAGTTGGCTGGGTTTTTCATCGGCTATGAGAATAGGCGCGGTGGCGAAAACAGTGACTATGAGCAAACATTGCAGATGGGTTTTCATGGGGAGTCTCCTTTCCAGTATGCCCTCCGCATACTGATGGGTTAGCAGATTACGCCGCAGCTCTATGAGCGGCGCGCCAAGGGGCCCGCTGGGCCGGTCTCCGGACTTGCGAGTCATTGAAAACGCATCTTGCCAGAGGCGCCGAAAAGGCTTTTTCGGAAAAATCCTGACAACCCTCCCGAAAAACCTCTTCCGCACCTCTTTGTTAAGAGAAAGCGCTTCCAATGGGACGAATCGCCTTCCCGGATGCTGACATCCAGTGGCATCGTGATTCGTTTTTTCCTCGCCTACCGTTGCGGGGGCAGTGCCGGACTTGGACCGGCTTCCCGTTTCACCCTGCGAAGGGCACCCAGCGGCGGGGCTATTGTATAGGAAAGCATCCGCTTTGCAATTATAATGACCAGAATTTGAGCATTTCTTCAGAGGCAATATGACAAACACCGGCAAACTTTGGGGTGGCCGTTTCGAGCAACCCACCGATGCCTTCGTGGAGGCATTCACGGCTTCGGTTAATTTCGATAAACGATTGGCGCCTTACGATATTCAAGGTTCCATCGCTCACGCCCGGATGCTATCCAAAATAGGCGTGCTCACCCAGGAGGAATGTCAGGCGATTATCGGCGGACTGGAACAGATTGCCGGAGAGATAGAGCGGGAGGAATTCCCCTGGTCCATCGCCCTGGAAGATGTGCATATGAATATCGAAGCACGATTGACGGCCCTGATTGGCGAGGCCGGCAAAAAACTCCACACCGCCCGTTCCCGGAACGATCAGGTGGCCACCGATATCCGTCTGTATCTGCGCGATCAAATCGGCGATATTCTCGGCGAACTAAAACGCCTGCAAATGGCTTTGCTGGATCTGGCCGAAGCCGAAGCCGACACCATCATGCCTGGATTTACACATCTGCAAGTGGCCCAGCCGGTGACATTCGGCCACCACATGCACGCCTGGTTTGAAATGTTGATGCGCGATTACGATAGATTGCAGGAGTGCCGGCGCCGGGTCAATGTCATGCCCCTGGGCGCGGCCGCATTGGCGGGGACACCATTTCCCATCGACCGCTTTTATACCGCACAGTTGTTGGGATTCGAGCGTCCCGCCGCCAATTCCCTGGATGCGGTGAGCGACCGGGATTTTGCGATTGAATTTTGCAGCGCCGCAGCCTTGTTGATGACCCATCTTTCCAGGTTTTCCGAAGAGCTGGTGATCTGGACATCCGCCCAATTTGACTTTATCCAATTGCCCGATGCCTTTTGTACGGGTTCTTCCATCATGCCCCAGAAAAAAAACCCCGATGTGCCGGAACTGGTGCGGGGCAAGGCCGGCCGGGTGAACGGCCATGTGATGGCGCTGCTCACCTTGATGAAAGCCCAGCCCTTGGCCTATAACAAGGACAATCAGGAGGACAAGGAACCTTTGTTTGACACGGTGGATACCTTGAAGGACTGCCTGCGGGCGTTTGCCGATATGATGCCCCACGTTCAGCCCAAGCGCGAGCGGATGAAGGAAGCTGCCCGGCAAGGGTTCGCCACGGCGACAGACCTGGCGGATTATCTGGTGCGCAAAGGCGTGCCTTTTCGCGACGCTCATGAAATTGTCGGCAAGGCAGTCCAATTGGCGCTGGCCGAACACTGCGATCTGGCCGATTTGTCTTTGGCACAGTTACATGCCTTGTGTCCCGCAATTGGCGACGATGTCTATCGGGTTTTGACCCTGGAAGGTTCGGTTGCCGCCCGTAACCATTACGGTGGTACCGCGCCACAGCAGGTCAGAGAAGCTGTTCAGGCAGCCCGGGCCCGATGTGGCGGGGGATAGGATAGGGAGGGCTTGATGGCTGAAAGATTCACTAAGGAGGCATTGCCATGACCCGGCAGGCGCGATTGCAACGGATTTCTGCGGAAGACTATCTGGCGGGCGAGGAATGCAGCGACATTCGCCACGAATATGTTGCTGGCCAAGTGTTTGCCATGGTAGGTGGCACGCTGGGG
>JALSQY010000016.1 GCA_026985035.1 Methylothermaceae bacterium | reverse complement strand
TGGGGATCTGCTGGGCGAAGTGGAGATTGCCGGACCGGAAGACAGCGGCGTGTGGTTGTCTTCGGTGGAAGCCCAAGTGCCCCTTGCGGAAATCTACACTGGACTGGATACCTTAAAAATGGGAACAAATTCGCATTCCGGGCAATAAATTCCCAGGAATTCTGTTTTTCAATCGTTTTTCAGTGATTTTGCTAGGGTAATTGGCTAAAATTCGACCAATTATGTCATACTGACGGGATATCTTAGGTACAGGGGGAGGATGTCATGACCCTAAACGACTTGACTGCGACGCTGGATCTGGCACCGATGGGCGTGTTGGTTCTAAAGGATGGGCAAATTGCCTGGATTAACCGGACGCTGGCTGAGTTAACGGAGCAATCCCGGGAAGTGCTGGTGGGCAATGCCGTGAAAGATACCCACTTTTCCAGTTGGTTTCAGGAAACGGTGGAAATAGCCACCGCCGAGGGAATCTCGCGTTGCTTTAGACGTCATCAGGCAGAGTTGGGCAATGGCTCGCAGGCCCATTATTTTGTGGATATCACAGATCAAGTGTCTCTGCAAAAAATAACGCAAGCCCTGGAAACCAAACTGGAAGCACTGGACCTCAAGGATGCCACCACTGGTTTGCAGAATCGCCGCGCTATCATGCAGGAATTGAATCGGCAAATCAGCCGCAGCCGCCGATACGAAAATCCCTTGTCTATCATCCGCCTTACCCTGGAATCGTCAGTGGAGAAACCCCGCCGGGATGAAATCATGCGCACCTTGAGCGCGGCATTGAAAGACAAATTGCGCTGGGCCGATGAGGTGGGCATGCTCGATGACACAACTTTTTTGTTAGTGTTGCCGGAAACTTCCCTGGAAGATGCGAAGGAACTGGCGGCCAAGTTACTGAGCGACCGGGCGGCTTTCGATTTCAGCGCCAGTGAAGCGAAGGTCCGTTATGGCGTTGCCGCGTGGTCAAAGGGGGACGATTTACTCAAATTGTTAAAACGGGCAGAAAAAGATCAAGACCTCAATCTGAGCGCGTTGCTCTCCTGACGTTTGCGCCACAAGTCTTTCCGTCCCATCTCTCTTGCCCCCCCCGGCGGTGAAATAAGCCGGAAGGATCTCAACGCGCTGTTGCGCCGCTTCCTCCATTTGCACCGTTTGCGCAGGCAACGATTACAGGCGTTGTTGACCCCCCGCCAGTGCGATTGTCTGCAAATTTTGCCCCTGTTGTTCCATCATAACGCCCCTTCTTTACCGGGCTATATGGATGCCGGTACGCCTTATGGCATCGGTGATTATCGCCCTGGCAAGGCGACGCTACAGGCCGCGAAAAGGTTGGTCAAAAGCTTTCAATATGAGCGGTTAAGGAAAGCCGATCCCCCGCTCCAGGCCATGTTCTTGATGGGCAGCATCGGCAGCGTCGCGTATTCCCGCCACAGTGATCTGGATGTTTGGCTGTGTCACCGGCCAGGCATGGACCCCGAAGCTCTGGCCAGGCTGCAAGACAAGTGTCATCGGATTGAAGCCTGGGCAATGGAGGAGGGATTGGAAATCCATTTTTTCCTCATCGATCCTGAGCGCTTCAGGCAAGGTCAAAACCTGCCGTTATCCAAGGAAAGCGCCGGCAGCACCCAGCATTATTTATTGTTGGAGGAGTTTTACCGGACCGCCCTGCATTTGGCCGGGCGGAAATTATTATGGTGGCTTGTGCCGCCGGAGCAAGAGTCCAATTATGCCGGTTATGTGGATCATTTGCTGCAAAAGCGCTTTGTCGATGCCGGTTCGGTAATCGATTTGGGCGGGCTCGAGGCTGTGCCCGCCGAGGAATTTCTCAGCGCCGGTTTGTGGCACCTGTACAAAGCCCTGGGGTCGCCCTATAAATCGCTGTTAAAAGTACAATTGCTGGAATCTTACGCCAGTGAATACCCCCGGCCCCGATGGCTCAGCACCCAAATCAAGCAAGCAGTATTCCAGGGCGAGCTCGACCCCGATTCCCTGGATCCTTACATTCTGCTCTATAAAAAGGTGGAATCAGCTTTGCAAGCGGGCAAACAGCGCCATCTTGTGCCCCTGATTCGCCACTGTTTCTTGCAAAAGGTCAATACTGCCTCCCTCCCGGGTTACCCAAAAGCGCATCATATCCTGCACGATTTGCTGAGAACGTGGGGCTGGGAGGTTAAGGGGCTGAAACGGATGAATATTCATCCACACCGGCGCACCGAACAGATTTTGGAAGAATGGCATGTCCTGACGGAAACCCTGGAACAAAGTTACCAGCGTCTGCGCCGGTTCGCCCTTGAGCATGGGGGCGGGCAGAGACAGCAAAATCAAGACTTGATTTTGTTAGGCAGAAAATTACGCGCTGCCCTGGAAAGGCGGCCTGGCAAGGTGGAAATCATTCTCTTCGACCGGAGTCAGCTGGAAAGTGAAAGTGTCCTGACGTTGGGGGGCTTTCAAAATGCCCAGGGCAGTTGGTTATGGCAAGTCAAGGGAGACTCTGTGGCCGGGGGGGAGGAGAGAATACTGAAACAGGCCCATAGTTTAGTGGAAGTGGTGGCGTGGATAATCTTAAATCAGATTAACCAGTCCACCACCCGCTGGTCAATTGATGCCACAGCGCCGGTTTCAGCGCCGGAATTAAGGTATTTGCTGCAAGCTTTGAGCCTTTTTGAGATGCCCCACAGGGAGTTGCCCCTCGAAGATTTTCATCGGCCGCCCCAGCTGGCCGAGGTTCATTTGTTTGCCAATATTGGCCAGGCTACCCGCCTTTCCAGTCAGGACGGGTTTCAAGTCACCAGCCAGCGCTATGATCCCCTGAGTTATGGTGCTGTCAGAGCCTGCTTGCTGAAAACCATTGACCTGCTTTCTCGTAATACTTGGGGAGAATTTTTAGTCAGCAAGCACCACGGTTTGGAAGGGCTTTTTGAGTGTTTGGGCCAGGCCCTCGAGCAGGGAGGGCAGCAGCTAAAATTGCGCTGCCATTGTTATTCTTCCCGGACTTTGGCGATGCGGGTGGAAACCATTTTCCAGTCAATGGCGATGCTGTTTTCCTCTGCTCGCGAGCATTGGTTTGTCTTGCAGGGCGGCGATCAGTTTTATTGTTTTCAAGGGCAAAACCGGCGAATGCAGTGGTGGAAGGCGGGCGATTTCAAGGCATTGGAAGACGCCTTGGCGCGGCCCCGGGATAAGTTCGCGCCGGTGGTTTTTGATGAATGGGCGCTCAAGGACAGCCCGTTGCCCCAGCTTTTCCAGCACAACCGCGAGGGTTGGGTGCAGCTGTTTCTGCGGCAAAAAAAACAGCAAATCCAGGTTTACATTCTCGATGAGCGGGGGGCGCTCTACACCCAATCCTATGAAGAAGTGCCCCAGGCCGCGGTGATTCAAAGATACGCTGGGTTTTTGCAGCGGTTGCAACAGCGATACGCCAACGAAGTGGCAATCGAATGCTTCCAAGTGGAAGGTTTGCAAGGAAACTGGCAAATCCGGCCTTTGTCCCTGCCCCGGGAAAGCATCCCCGCGATTGATGTCCGGGTCTATGCCGAAGAAGTCGGCGACAGCCAGGTGAGTTACACCCTTCTTTGCAATGGCGAGGAATTCACGACATTGGCGTGGGGTGATAAGGTGTTTGACCAGGTGGCGAAAAAAATTCGCCGGTTGCGTCAGAAACAGGAAACTTATCCGGTTTATCTGAGTGATGTGGGGGTGCCGCCCCGGCTGCTGGGGGTGGCGTCGTCATCGCTCGTTCACACGGCTGTGTTGCTGGCCTATAAGAGAAAAGTCGAAGAACGGTTGAATGCAGCGGAGACAGCAGAAGCGGATTTGAAACCCGCGAATCATTCAGCAAAAACCCCATGACATCCAAAACCAATCTCCCTTTGCGGGGGCAAAGCCTGGATTTGTTCGCGCAACCGGAACATCCCGGCCATGGAAGCCACCGGTTTGAATGGCCGAAAGCCGATGAATTTCCCTTGAATCTGGGCTCGCAGCGGGTTCAAGACAGTGTTCTCAAGGATCTGCACCAATCCCGCAACCCGTTACTTGTCGTCGGCTATGCGTCGCTGGACCGGATTATTGACTTCGTCGCCCAATCGAGTGATCAGGCCCGGCTGCGCCTTCTGTTCGGTAACGAGCCTTTTTCCGCCCGGCGCGAAAGTTTCGAGCTGCGCACTGCTTCCTTTCCCAAAGAAGTGGAAAAATACTGGCTCCAGCGAGGTATTTCCCTGCGCCTGAGCGCCAAATTGATCCAATGTCTGGAGCGGTTGCAATCCGGCCATACTCAAGCCCGCTATATCGAAGACTTGCACGCCAAGATTTATTGCGGCGAGGAAGCGGCCACTGTGGGTTCCAGCAATTTCACCCAGCCCGGCATGGAGCGTCAGTTTGAGGCCAATGCACGGTTTACCAAGCGGCGCCACCGGCACCGTTTCGAGGCCCTGGTCCAGATTGCCGAAAATTATTGGCAGATGGGTGAAAACTATACGCAGGCCCTCATCGCTTTGCTGGAGAAGCTGTTGCGCTGGGTAAGCTGGCAAGAAGCGCTGGCCCGGGCCTGTGCTGAATTGCTGGAAGGCGACTGGGCCAAAGCCTATTGGCGAAACGCTTCTTTTGCCAGCGAGACCCAGCTATGGCCCTCGCAAAAACAGGGCATTGCCCAGGCGCTTTATATCCTGTCCCACCAAGGCAGTGTCTTGGTGGCCGATACCACGGGGTCGGGAAAAACCCGCATGGGAGTCCATCTGATTGGCGCATTGATGGAGGATATTCTGAGTAAAGGCCGGATTCACCGGGGAAAAGCCCTGATGATCTGCCCGCCGGCGGTGCTTTCGAACTGGGAGTGGGAGTCCAACGATGCCAGCGTTGCCCTGGATATTCATTCCCATGGCAGCCTCAGCCATCCCCGCAGCCAACGGCGGGACTTGACCATGGACACGCTGCGCCGGGCCCAGATCCTGTGTGTGGACGAGGGCCACAATTTCCTCAATCTGGGGTCTTCCCGCACCCAAAATATCCTGCGCCACATGGCGGACCACGTGTTATTGTTCACCGCCACTCCCATCAACCGCAGCGTCAAGGATTTGCTGCGGATTGTGGATCTGCTCGGGGCGGACAATCTGGAACCTGTCACCCAGAAAATATTCAAGCGCCTGCTGGGGGCCAGGCATATCCGCCGCAGTTTCAGCGACGAGGAAGTGGAAATCTTGCGCAAGGAGATCCAGCGCTTCACGGTACGCCGCACCAAGGACATATTAAACGGCTTGATTGAGCGGGAACCGGAGCAATACCGGGATAAATACGGTAATTTATGCCGTTTTCCCCGCCATAACCCCCAAATCTACACCTTGAATGAAAGCCAAAACGACCGGGAAATTGCCCGCCGGATTCGTGGACTGGCAAGTGAACTTTATGGCGTTACCCATTTTCTTCAGCCCGTTGAATTGCCGGAAACCCTGAAAAGAGCAGGAGTTAGTGAAGAGCAATACCTGACAGGCCGCCTGGGTGCCGCCAACAAACTGGCGGGCTATCAGATTATGGCTTGCCTGCGCTCATCCCGGGCGGCGTTGGCCGAGCATATTGTCGGCACCCGCCAAGCGGCGGAGACATTCGCCTTGGACAGATTCCGCAAACAACATGCCACCGGGAATATTCTCGCCAAGCTGGACCGGAACAAAGGCCGGATTCCGGTCAACCGGCTGTCGATTCCTTTGCCACCGTGGCTTGCCGACCAAGCAGAACACGCGAAAGCCTGTGAGCACGATCAGGCAATCTACCGGCAAATTTACCGGTTACTGGCAGAGATGAGCGACGGCCGGGAGGTTCGCAAAGCGGAAATTATCCTCCAGTTGATGGATGACATGCCAAAAGACAACCGGCTTTTGCTGGCCTTTGATAGCAAACTGATCTCTTTGGCGGAAATCGAACGCCAAATCCAGCGTCTTGCCGGTAACCGTTATCGGGTCATTATCGCCACGGGAGATCAAGCTTCCGGACGCCGCGATGTCTTGAACTGTTTCAGCCCCGGTTCTCGAGAAACCGGTATCATCGGCTTATGCTCCGATAGTCTGTCGGAAGGGGTCAACCTCCAACAGGCCGCCACTCTGCTGCACTTGGATATGCCCACTGTGGTGCGGATCGCAGAGCAGCGGGCGGGCCGGATTGACCGCCTGGATAGCCCCCACCGTGAAATTGCGGTGTGGTGGCCGCAGGATGCACCGGAATTTGCATTGTCTTCCGACGAGCGTTTTCTGGAGCGGTATGAAACGGTGGAAGTCTTGCTGGGCTCCAATATGCCGCTTCCGGTTGCCATGCAAAGCAGCGCTGTCAAACCGGTGGATGTGACTGCTTTTATCCAGGAAGTGGAAAAAAAACGAGATACCTGGGATGGCATTCAGGACGCCTTCGCGCCTGTGCGGATGTTGGTGAGCGGCGATCAAGCCTTGCTGGATGAGGCCACCTATGAACACTATCGCAGACTGGAGAGCGCCGTGCTTTCCCGGGTCAGTGTGGTGCAAAGCAACGAGTGCTGGGCGTTTTTGTGCTTGAAAGGCTGCGGCTTTGGCGCCCCCCGCTGGGTATTTTTGAGTGAGGGGAGAGAAAAGCCCGTTACCGACCTGGAAGCTGTTTGCCGCTTGCTTCGCTCACATCTCCATGACGGCGTGAAAAATTTACCGCCAGGCCAAAAGGCGGCCGGCAAAATGAATCAATTCCTTGAGAAATTGGGAAGGATCGAAATTCAACTCCTGTCACGCAAGAAACAAAGGGCGCTGGAGGAGATGAAGCTGGTCCTTGAGGCTTTTGTGGCACAAAGCCGGGAAAAAAAGAATCAACCAGGGTTGGATGGCTATTTGGCGTTGTTGGATCTGTTCAAAAATCCCAACCCTTTCCAGCAGCCGGATTGGCACGAAGTGGCTGCCCGCTGGCTCGATATCATTCGCCCGGTCTGGTACGAAAAGCTCAAGCAAAAACGCCGCAAGCCATTATTGTTGCGGGATATCCGGGCGGATATCATCGAGCGCGAAGAGTACATCGGCCCCCGTATTCTGGAAGAGTTTCAGCAATTTCCGCTGCTTCCAAGCGCCGATGAACGGATTATTGCCTGCATTTTGGGATTGAATCAAGGGCTCTCTGAACAAGCCGGCCCTGACTTGCCAGAGGACGAAAAACAAAAAATGTGATATTTGTTTTCCAAGCAAAGTCAATTGCTCATGGTAATTGGCTTTTATAAAAGCATCGAGACAGTCAAACCAATCGCTCCAGCAACCAGCGGGGAATTACCGCAATTTCTTCGGCGCAAACCGAATGAGGCATGGGAAAGACGTGCCATTCCACTTGATAGCCTTTGTTGAGCAGTAAATCACGGCCCGCTTCAGCCAATGGCAAGGGAATCAATGGATCCTCACTGCCATGCATCATCAGAATGGGCGGCGATTCGGGTTTTGCGCCGGGGAGTTCATCGGGCATGGCGACATAGGTGGACAAAGCGATGATGCCACCGATGGGGGGATGGTGGCGAAGGCCGGTCTCCAGGGCGATGACGCCTCCCTGGGAAAACCCGGCCACGATAATCCGGTTCGGGGCAATGCCTTCGCCAGCCACTTGATCCACTAGTTGATTTATCAATTGCCGGGACTGGTGAATACCGGCGGCATCCACAAACCGGCCGAGATCCGGATGCGTGATGTCGTACCAGGCGCGCATGACATATCCCTGATTGATAGTCACGGGACGTTGGGGCGCATGGGGGAAAATGAAGCGGACAGGGAGGGAAGGGGGGAGCCGCAACTCTGGAACAACGGGCTCGAAATCGTGGCCGTCGGCGCCCAGGCCATGCAGCCAAATGACACAAGCGTTCGGACTTGGTGCTGAATCTATTACGACTGAAGGCAAAATCTCGTTCATTGCTGGCAATGCTTCTCATCAAGGGTTATTGACGCCTGCCTGGAAAGCAGGGTAAAAAGGAATACCAAAAAACTTAAAGAGAGGCGCAAAAATCATGATACAGCTGGATTTGAACGCACAAGAAAAAGAATATCTGATCGAAGCATTGGAAAGCTACCTCTCCGATTTGCGTTACGAGATTGCCGATACCGATTCCATGGATTTCCGCGAGCAACTCAAAGCCAAAAAGAATGCCTTGGAAAAAGTGCTGGCCGCGCTCCAGGCGGGCAAGGCATAAGCTATCCAGCGGTGAAAACTTACCGCCTATCTCAATTGGGGTATCAGAAATAGGTTGAAGGTGGCGGCCTGGATGGCCGCCTTCATTCCTGAAAACGGAACCTTCAACCTATCGGGAATACATCCTTGACGCTACAACGACCGCGCCCGCATGAAGGCCTGTTCGGAAACCGCCGACCACTTCGAAACCTGGCTGCGGAAGTTTATCAGCGAATCATAGACCTTTTTCGCCAAAGGGTCTTTGGCGGCGATTTCCGCCACCACTTCTTGTGAAATGGCTTTGAGTTTTTGGATAACGTCGTCGGGCAGTGCCGCTACCTTGACCTGGTGTTGATTGATCAAGGTATCCAGGGCTTGCTGGTTGCGGGCGGTCAGTTCTGACAACATATCCAGGTTGGCTGCCTTGCTGGCGGTCAAGACTATGTGCTGGAGATCCTTGGGCAGAGCGTTGAAAGCCTTTTTGTTGATGAAACATTCGATGACCGAACCGGGCTCGTGCCAGCCGGGATAGTAATAGTATTTGGCCGCCTTGTACAAACCGAATGCCAGGTCATTGTAGGGCCCTACCCATTCGGTGGCATCGATGGTGCCGGACTGCAGGGCGGTGAACAGGTCGCCGCCGGGAATATTCACCGGCGTGCCGCCGGCCCGCTTGAGCACTTCGCCGCCGAGGCCGGGAATGCGCATTTTCAGTCCTTTCAGGTCATCGACCGATTTGATTTCCCGGTTGAACCAGCCGGCCATTTGCACGCCGGTGTTTCCGGCCGCGGTAGGAACCAGGCCGAAACGGTCGTAAAGTTCGCGCCATAATTCCATGCCTCCGCCATGGTAAAGCCAGGCATTGACTTCTTGGGCGGTGAGGCCGAAGGGAACCGCCGAGAAAAATTGGAAAACCTCGCCCTTGCCTTTCCAATAATAAGCGCCGGCATGGCCCAATTCCGCAGTGCCCCGGGAAACGGCGTCGAAAACCTCAAATGCCGGGACTAATTCCTTGGCGCCATAGACTTTCACTTTGATCCGGCCGCCGCTCATTTCTGTAATCAATTGTGCCAGCCGGTTGGCGCCGGTGCCCAGCCCCGGAAAGTTTTTGGGCCAGGCGGTGACCATCTTCCATTTGAATTCCGCCTTTGCCGCCACCGCAGGGGCTGCTATCGTGGCGCCAGCCGCCAGAGAACCGATTCCGAGGTGGCGAATGAATTGTCGTCTTTTCATGGTGTCATCCTTTCATTGTTTTTATTCATCGTTGAGCTTTTTGGTCTTGCCGCCCGTCATTCTGTTTTCCGGTGCCGAGTTGCAAAAGCCTCAGGATGGAGACTTTTGCGACACTCTCATGTCAAGGGTGTGGTAAGCCTTTTCTGCTCAAGCATTGGCAAAAGCCGTTTGCAAGTCACCATCAACGGACGAAAAACAATAACCATGATGCAAGCAGTGATCCAGCCATTTATCGAGAAAATAATTCAACTGCCACTTGTGCTCCAATATTTGCCGGTCCACTGCTCCTTGCCATCGTTTGTGGGGCCGCTCACAATCGCTTAGGACCTCCACCATACCCGCATCCAAATAAACCCGGAGCTTGAGTGCGGGCTCGAACAACGGTTTCGGTTCCACCGCAAAGCAGTAGCTCAGTTCCAGGATCAGGGTATAAGGGGCTTTTTCATGAATATTGAGATGCAGCGCCGGTTTGTCACCCATGCGCGCTATGGAGCTTTTTTCGATTGCCGGCAAATGGGGGATCAAGCGCAGCAGTTTGCGGAAGTTGGATTCGCACAGGGTTTGCAGGCAGAGGAATTTATTGACTGGCTTCAGGTGGCTCATGATTCATTACATTCATTTCGGTAGCTCGCATAGCTGGAGTCCGTTTCCCATAAAGTGACTTCTATCACATTATAACCCTTACCTTGGACGTGATCGTAAATCAACTTGGCCAGCACTTCCGCCGTTGGATGTTGGGATAAAGTCAGGAAACGTTCGTTGGCATCCCGAAGCAAAGGGACCAAAGGATCGGATTCATGCAAGAGAAGATTATGGTCGAGGCGCTCCCGGACAAATGAGGCGATGGCGGATTTCAAATCGGCGAAATCGCAAACCATCCCCTGATCATTCAGATCTTCCGAGGTTACGGTGACGGCGGCCCTCACGCTGTGGCCGTGCAAATGTCGGCATTTGCCGGGATGGTTCATCAGGCGATGGCCGTAGCAAAAACGGACTTCCTTGGTAACGGAGTATTGGCTCATGGGGCTATGTGAAATTAACTTTTGATGGCCTTGATTTCCGCCGCCACTTCGTAATTGCCTGGGTTTTTTTCTTCGACCCGCAGCACTTCGACAAAGGCTTCCAATGGCGGCGTGACATTACTGGCAGGACAAATATTGATTTCCAGCGCCTTGCCGGTTTCCAGTGGCCGGTCCGTGGAGAACAACAGCCCGGCGCCGCTGAGGTTGTGGCAGACGCCAGAATAGACTTCATCCGATTGAGGCAGCCGGTAGGTCATTTTACACTCTGTTTCCATGCGCATGAACCGGCGCCGTTCTTTGTAATCCATCATACTTGTCACCTCGATTCATTCCTGTATTCTAAACATACTTTAAGGAAGTAATGATTCAATCATTATTTCCTGTGGTACAAGGAGGTACCGCCTAAATCCGTGATGATAAAGCACTGTCACTGATTTTGTGAGCAAAACGAAAATCACGTTTGTCGTATTGTGGATGCTGAAAACTCATGGATGAAATATTCAGCGTTTCTTTAAAGATACTTATGAATAACAACTATAGCCCAGCGCCCATATAAAATCACAATCGTATTTTGGCGCGCGGGGTTAGAAAAAGTTGAGGACGCCATGCGAATCTTGATTGTAGAAGATGAAGAGGCACTGCTGGACCAGCTCAAACAATTTTTCGTTGCCAAGGGCTTTGCCGTGGATGCCGCTGCGACTGCCAAGGAGGCGCAATACATTGGAGAAGAGTTTGCCATTGATGTGGCGGTTGTGGATTTGGGCCTGCCTGATTTTTCCGGCCTTGAGCTGATTCAAAGGCTTCGTCAGCACGGTAGCGAGTTCCCCATTCTTATTTTGACCGCCCGTGGCCGGTGGCAGGAAAAGGTGGAGGGCCTGGAAGCCGGCGCCGATGACTATTTGATCAAGCCGTTTCATTATGAAGAGCTCTGGGCCCGGATCAATGCTTTGATCCGCCGTTCGGTTGGCAAGTCGCATCCGGTATTGAAATACGGCCCGATTGAGTTGAACACCGTGACCCAGGAGCTCTTTCTCAATGGTGAGCCAATCGAACTGACGGCCTATGAATACAAGGTCCTGGAATACCTGATGCTCCATGAAGGCGAAGTGGTTTCCAAAACCAGTCTGACCGAACATCTTTACGACCAAGACTTCGAGCGCGATAGTAATGTTTTAGAGGTGTTCATTGGCCGCTTGCGGAAAAAACTGGATCCGGAAGGGACGCTCAAACCCATTGAAACCCTGCGCGGACGGGGTTACCGTTGGTCCTTGCGGCAGACTGACTTTTGAAGCCTTGATGGTCCGGGATTCATTAAGCCTGCGCGTACTGGTTGCCGCGGGTGCTGTCCTTATTGCCTTTTTTGGTTTTACCGGGGTCGCCTTGGAAAAGGCTTTTGGCGATGCCGCCAAAAAAGCCATCCAGGATCGCCTGCAAGCCCATATCTATACCTTACTCGCCTCGGTGGAAATCAATCCCCAGGGTAATCTCAAACAACCCCGCCATTTGCCGGAATCGCGCTTTTCCATGCCTGGTTCCGGACTGTATGGCTTCATTTTCAACGATCATAAGCTTATCTGGCGATCACCGTCCGCGCTTGGAATAACCATACCGCCTCAATCTTTATTGAGTGGCGAAAGCCGTTTTCTTCGTTTGCAGCAAAAACATGACTTATGGGTGCTCTATTATGGCATTACCTGGGAATCGATGGATGGCCGGCCGATGCCCATGGTGCTGGCAGTTGCTGAAGACGCCCAATCTCTGATGCGGCAGATTGAGGACTTCCGGCAAACCTTGTGGGCGTGGCTTGGCGGTTCTGGAATATTGCTACTAATCATGCAAGGGTTGATTTTAGGTTGGAGTTTGCGGCCTCTGCGGGCGATGACCGAGGATTTGAAGGACATAGAGGCCGGCAAGAAACAGCGGTTGGAAGGCCGTTATCCTAGCGAGCTGAGAGGCTTGGCAAACAACCTCAATATCCTGCTGCAAAGCGAACGCGCCCATATGGAACGGTACCGCCACACCTTGGCGGACTTGGCCCATAGTTTGAAGACTCCCCTGGCCGTGTTGCGGGGGATTGATGAAGCCGAGGGTCCCTGCCGGGAAATTTCTTCGCTGCTGTCGGACCAAGTGGACCGGATGCAAAAACTGGTGGATTATCAGTTGCAGCGGGCGGCGGCCCGGGGCGGGCGGGGTGCGGTGGAGCCATTGCAAGTGGTGCCGGTCCTGGAGCGGATAGTGAATTCCCTGGACAAAGTGTATGCCTCCAAGCAAGTGGCGTGTGAACTTACGGGCATTGAGTGCCATTGTTTTCTGGAAGAGGGCGATCTTTATGAATTTGCGGGGAATCTGGTGGAGAATGCCTATAAGTATTGTCACAAGTTAGTACGGGTTATTGTAAAACCCGTTTCGGCAACAGAAGATCATTTGGCGGGATTTAAACTCATTGTGGAGGATGATGGTCCGGGCATCCCCACGATTCTGCGGGAGGAAGTGCTCAGGCGGGGCAAGCGCGCCGATGAGTCAACCGATGGCCATGGCATTGGCCTGGCGGTGGTTCATGAAATTATCCAATTGCACCAGGGCACCTTGCATTATTCCCAGAGCCTGTGGGGAGGGTGCCGGTGGGAGGTTTTTATCCCTCATCCCATTCAAGAAAATGCGGAAACTGCCGGGAACCTCTGAACAAGTCATCCTTGGCTTGTTCAGAGAGCAAAAAACAAAAATTGCGATTTTTGTTTTTCTCACCAAGTCAATCCCTTACAGTGAGTGACTTTGGTGGTACATCCCTATGCCGCGGGAGCCTCTGACTTAATCCGAGGCTCCCTGGCCCGGATATTTCACCAGTATCCCGCCACGTACTCTTATTTGTTCATTAGCCATTGGGAGAGATGATTCATGACCAACAAAACTGAATATCAGTACCAAATAGTCAGGGAAGAAAGGGTCTATCAGGGCTTTTTCAACCTACTCAAAATCGAACTGAAACACACCCTGTTTCGTGGCGGCTGGAGCCGGGTGCTCACGAGAGAGCTTTTCCAGCGGGGGAATTGTGTGGCGGTGGTGCCTTATGATCCGGAAACCGATCAAGTGATACTGATTGAACAGTTCCGGGTCGGAACCCTGAAAAACGAGGATCCGAAATGGATGCTGGAAATTGTCGCCGGCGCCATTGAGCCAGGCGAAACCCCGGAGCAGGTTGCCATCCGGGAATTGCACGAAGAGGCAGGGTGTACACCCAAGAAAATCAAGCAAGTGACTGAGTTTTATACCAGCCCCGGCGGTTCATCTGAAAAAATCACTTTGTTTTGCGCCTGGGTGGAGGCGGGCCAGGCCGGCGGGATTCACGGCCTTGATGATGAAGACGAGGATATTCTCGTCCACGTGGTTTCATTCGAGGAAGCCATGGCCAAAGTGGAAAGCGGGGAAATCAATTCTGGAATTCCTATTTTGGGCCTGCAATGGCTGGCGCTGCACAAAGAACAATTGCGCCAAGAATGGATCGGCTAG
>JALSQY010000015.1 GCA_026985035.1 Methylothermaceae bacterium | reverse complement strand
CTAGCACCCATCCACTGCTGTCACCTTCACGAAAATCCGTCTCTTGCCCCGGCCGGTTGTATAGTTATGACCCAAAAATCGTTTCGACTGGTCATTCTCCACAGTGTCATCACTTCCCAATTCAATCCACTGTCCCAAATCTGCTTCTAGCGTCGTGCTTGCCCCTTGTGTTGAGATACTGCCTTCGCCTCTCAATCGCTGTACCCAGGGCGAGATCACCAGCCGTACCCGGCAGCCCACCATTCTTGGCAATACCTGAAAGCCTTGGGTGAGGGATTTATAGGCAATGCCGCCGAGCACTTGGGGAGGATAGCCATAAATTTGAATCACCGGCACTGGCTGTTCTTGCCCCACTGCAATAAAAGCTGGATGGCCTTCCAGAATTTGCAAGCTTTGCTGGCTGCTGCGGGATTGATTGGATTGAGAATGATACCAAAAGCCCTGCCCAAACCCACTGCCTTGAGGCAGGTAAACTTTGCCTCCCGCGCCGGCGTTCAATTGTTCCAAGTTGGCCTGGCTGCTTTGCAGCACCGTGACGATAAGGCTTTTGAGCGGGCGGTCCAATTTGGCAACCAGCTCGCCGATGGCTGGCATCCGCGTTGCCTTGGCCTTGATCAACAGTCCCGAAGGAGCCGCCACGATGGTTTCGTCTGGTTCCAATACCGGCTGGATTGCCCGGACAATTTCCCCTGGCAGCCGGTGTTTAACGGGAACGACCATGGTTTCGGCGGTTGCCGGGGGGAATCCTTGAGCCATCAGCCAGGGCAAAAACAAGCAGAAGAAAATAAACTTGTCATGCGAAAATGCTTTCTTGGGACTGCCTTTTGTGGGGGTGGGGCTTCTCTCGGTCATGGGCTTTGGTTATGATGCAACAATTGGGTTTTAAGGGATCTCTGAACAAGTCATTCTTGGCTTGTTCAGAGAGCGAAAAAAACTACGATTTTTGTTTTTCTTACAAAGTCAATCACTTACAGTGAGTGACTTTGGCGGCATATCCATGTGCCGCAGGCGCCTCTGACTTAATCAGAGACGCCTTAATGGGCTTATCCTAAACCATAGGAGAATTTTATGAGCCGCACTGTTTTAAATTTCCCCGCCTTGGGGTTGATGGCATTAATGGTGGCTACCAGGTTTCATCACTTTGGTGACTTCAAAACCCTGCCGGATGCCTCCTTGGCGGTATTTTTCCTGGCGGGATTGTGGTTGGCAAGACCTTGGTTTTTTGTGGCATTGCTTGCCTTGGCGGGTTTGATTGATTACCTGGCAATCCATGCTGGCGGAGTCAGCGGCTGGTGCGTGACGCCAGCGTATTTATTTTTGTTCCCCACCTATGGCGTAATGTGGTTGGGCGGCTATTATTGCCAGCGTTTTTCTGGTTCCTGGCAGGGGTTGATTGCCATTCTTGGCGCTTGTGCCGGGGCCACGGTGGTGGCGTTTTGTATTTCCAATCTAAGCTTTTACTGGCTTTCCGGCTATTTCAATGAGTTGCCCCTGGCGGAATACCTCAACCGGGTGAGCCGTTACCTGCCTTCTTATCTTGCCGTGACGTTGGCCTATGGCGCGTTGCTTTTGGGTGGCTCCTGGTTGTGGAAATTGGCGGCTGCCGATAAGGACGCCCTGCTTGCCAATAAACATTAATATCACGCCGCCAAATTAAAGCCGTGAAATCAAAATGAATTGTATAAACAGCGGGTGAAATATTATTGTGACAACCACTTCTAACCCTTTTGCAGGCGTTCGCGCCCTGATTATCGACATGGACGGCGTGCTCTGGCACGGCGCGCGTCCGGTGCCTGGCTTGAAACAGTTTTTTCGCGCCGTGCGCAGGGCCGGTTTGCCATTTATCCTGGCCACCAACAACGCCAGCGCCACGCCCGAACAATATGTCGCCAAACTGGCAGGCATGGGTGTGGAAGTGCATGCGGATCAGATTTTGACTTCCGGCGTGGCGACAGCCTATTATCTGGCGGCCCAAACCCAGCCGCGGCGCACCAAAATTTACATCATTGGCGAAGAGGGTTTGCGCCGGCCCTTGTTGGAACAAGGTTTTACCTTGACCGGCAGCCATAAGGAAACCCCGGATTGGCGGGCGGATATTGTAGTGGTGGGCAAAGATGAGACCCTGACCTGGGATAAACTGGCGACGGCAACCTTGAATATCAACGCCGGCGCTCAATTTATTGGTACCAACGCCGATACCACCTTGCCCATGGAGCTGGGAATCAGCCATGGCAACGGCGCGATTCTGGCGGCACTGGAAGCGGCTACCCATAAAAAACCGCTGATTATCGGCAAACCCGAACCCGTTCTCTATCAGCAAGCCATGGCCCGCCTGGGGGTTCATCCAGAAGAAACCCTGGCCATTGGCGACCGCCTGGAGACGGATATCCTCGGGGCCATTAATGCCGGTATGCGCAGTCTTTTGGTGCTATCGGGTATTTCCAGCCAGGAAGATGTGGAAAAGTGCGACTACCAGCCAGACTCAATCATGGCCGACATCCAAGCTGTGACCCAGGCGCTGACCGTTTCCATTCAGGAGAGGATATGATGACTATCGACCGCATTGTTTTAGCCGTAGCAGGATCCATGGTGCTGATTTCAGTTGCCTTGGCGGTGTTTCACGACCAGCGGTGGTTGTGGTTGACCGCTTTTGTGGGCGCCAACATGCTCCAATCTGCTTTTACGGGATTTTGCCCGCTGGCCATCCTCTTGAAAAAACTCGGAAAACGGCCTGGAGCGGCATTTCAATAGCTGTCGCAAATATGTTGTTCCTTCAGTTTCTGTTGTGAAGGAATGTGTAGCCGCGGCATCATGCCTTGCATGATTTTGCTGCACTGCTGAATCTTTTTCATCGTCTCATTCGCGGCCATCTCGCGGCCGAACTGGGTGGCAAGTTGTTGCGCTTCGTCCCGCTTGCCTGCCTGGCAGAGCGCTTTTACTTTTTGTTCGAATGCCTTCGATTTTTCCTCCATTGCCTTGATGGCGGCCTCGTCAATCCCTTGCATGCATTCCTGCATTTTTTGCGCTTTTTCCAACATCCTTTGCATCTCTTGCTCGGACATTCCCGGGGGTTGCGCCGCCACGAGGAGAGGCATGAAAATCAAGGCAATAATCCAGTGTTTCATTACAATACCCTTTTTTAATTGTGAAAATACATTCTACTATCTGATTCAGGTCCACGTCATTCAAGCATGTAAATCTTTGCTCCAAGAGGCAGGTGGTCCGATTCGAAAGCCTCGCCGGCAGGGAAGCCGGCGTGGAGCTACAGGGATGTATGACGTTTTTCGAAGCGGACTTCCTGCCTCAATCTCAATAGATGACGGGACCCTGCTATCTAATTTGATTCAATACCCTTTTCAGAATCAGATTCCCGCAGTAATTCGATCACTTCCTCATCGGTTACCTCGCTAAAATCACCGTAGAATTGCCCCACCGCGTAAAAATTTTCCGGGGCATGCAAACACACAACCTCATCACAGAGCGGACGGATTTTTTCTACCGTATCAGGCGGGGCCACCGGCACCGCGCAAATCAGCCGTTTGGGGTTTTTCGCCCTGATCGCATGCAGCGCGGCAATCATGGTGGAACCTGTGGCCAGGCCGTCGTCAACCACAATCACAATCCGGCCTTGGGGGTTTTTAGGCGGGCGGGATGGGGTGTATTGGGCGCGTCTTGCCCGAATCGTTGCCAGCTCCCGTTCTTTTACCTTTTCCAAATAATCTTCGCCAATACCCATCTCTTCAGCCCATGGCGCCAAATAGACCCAACCAGTCTCATCCACCGCGCCGATGGCAAATTCCGGATTGCCCGGCGCCCCCAGCTTGCGTACCAGCACCACATCCAACTCCCCCTCCAGGGCATCGGCAATGGTTTTCGCCATGGGTACCGCGCCCCGGGGAATGGCGAGCACGAGGGGGTTTTCCCCGCGATAGCCGGAAAGCGCCTCGGCCAGTTTTTGTGCTGCCTCGGTTCGGTTGGTGAAAATCATGGCAATGCCTCGACTGGAGTGGAAAGTTGCTACTTATTTTGACCCGAAAGAAGATGTACGGGAAGGGGTAAATGAGCTC
>JALSQY010000014.1 GCA_026985035.1 Methylothermaceae bacterium | reverse complement strand
TGGCCAAGCAGAAGTTTGAGCGGACGAAGCCGCATGTGAATGTGGGGACGATTGGGCACGTGGACCATGGGAAGACGACGCTGACGGCGGCGTTGACGAAGGTGTCTGCGGAGCAGTTTCAGGGTGCGGAATTCAAGGCGTACGATCAGATTGACAATGCGCCGGAGGAGCGGGAGCGAGGGATTACGATTGCGACGGCGCACGTGGAGTACGAGACGGCCAAGCGGCACTATGCGCACGTGGACTGTCCTGGTCATGCGGACTATGTGAAGAACATGATCACGGGTGCGGCGCAGATGGACGGTGCTATTTTGGTGGTGTCTGCTGCTGACGGTCCGATGCCGCAGACGCGGGAGCATATATTGCTGGCGCGGCAGGTTGGGGTGCCGTACATTGTGGTGTACTTGAACAAGGCGGACATGGTGGACGATCCTGAACTTCTGGAGCTGGTGGAGATGGAAGTTCGGGAGCTGCTCAGCACGTATGAATTTCCTGGAGACGATGTGCCGGTGGTGATTGGCAGTGCGCTGAAGGCGCTGGAGGGTGACCAGAGCGAGATTGGGGTGCCGTCCATTCTCAAGCTGATGGAAGCGATGGACGAATACATCCCTGAGCCGGAGCGTCCGATTGACCAACCGTTTTTGATGCCGATTGAAGACGTGTTTTCGATTTCCGGACGTGGGACGGTGGTGACGGGGCGGATCGAGCGCGGCAAGGTCAAGGTGGGCGACGAAGTGGAGATTGTTGGGTTGCGCGAGACTGCCAAGACCACCGTTACTGGTGTGGAGATGTTCCGCAAGCTGCTGGACGAAGGGGTGGCTGGGGACAACGTTGGGGTGTTGTTGCGTGGTACCAAGCGTGACGAAGTGGAGCGCGGACAGGTATTGGCCGAGCCTGGGAGCATTACGCCGCACACCCATTTTGAAGCGGAAGTGTATGTATTGTCGAAGGAAGAGGGGGGTCGTCACACGCCGTTTTTCAATGGTTATCGGCCGCAGTTTTACTTTCGGACCACGGACGTGACGGGCGCGGTGGAGTTGCCGGAAGGTGTGGAGATGGTGATGCCTGGGGACAATGTGAAGATTACGGTGAAGCTGATTGCCCCGATTGCCATGGAGGAAGGGTTGCGGTTTGCCATTCGGGAAGGCGGGCGCACGGTCGGGGCCGGCGTGGTCTCCAAAATCATCGAGTAAG
>JALSQY010000013.1 GCA_026985035.1 Methylothermaceae bacterium | reverse complement strand
GCATCGCGCGCATGCACCGGATCTGGCGTTACATCCGCCGGAGAGTAAAGAAACGTATCCACCATTTCGTAGACGGGATACAGCTTTTCGAAGCGCCCCCCTTTGGCAAAATGCGGATGGATTTTGTCTAAGAACGCTCTGACTTTAGACATCAGCCTTCCTTCTCAATTTGAGTTAGATTTTTTCTAAGAACGGGACCGAAATTGTGTTTTCCAGGATCCACAAAAGTACATAACGCCAGATCCTCCTCTTCCAATTCCAGGCATCCCAAATCCTGAGCAGTGTCGGTATCCCCCACCACCAAAGCCCGCAGAAGCTGGGTGGGCAATATATCCAGGGGCATTACCCGCTCGTAAACCCCAATGGGAACAATAGCCCGCGGACTTCCCCATAAAGCGGTGGTCAATTTGTATTTACGCTGCTCTTTATTTCTATTCAGGAGAAATACATTCAGGAGCGAGAATTTGTGGTCGCCACCTTTCATCTCAATCCATCCCATGAATTCCCGCTCGCGATTTTCCGGCACAACAGAGATTTGGTTGTGATAATACCCCAGATAGGCCGCCCATCCCTTTGCCTTGCGGCCATTAAGGATGGAGCCGGAAATCACCCGAAGCTCACTGCCTTCGGTTTCCCCTTGGATCAACTCGGTGATGTTGGCGCCCCAACGGGTCCGCAGCAATCTCGGCCGTTTCACTGCCGGTCCGCCAAGAGAAATGATTTTTTCTGGGTTTAACCGGCCGCTGGTAAACAGGCTTCCGATCGCGAGCACCGACTGGTAATCCAAGTACCAAATGGTTTTATTGGCACTCACAGGATCCAAAAAGTGGATATGGGTACCAGGCAAGCCTGCCGGATGAGGACCATCGAAATCAACTATTTCCACTTTGCCAGTGTCGGCGGCCGGAAAACCATCCGCCGAAGGTGCTTTACACAGATAAATTTTACCTGGCGTCAAATGTTCCAACACCTGCAATCCGTGTCGGAAATCATCGACGCGTTCGGCAATCACAACTGCGGGATCCGCTGCCAGGGGATTGGTATCAATGGCCGTTACAAAGATGGAATTGGGTTCAGTATCGGGAGCGGGCACTTTACCGTAAGGCCGTGTACGCAACGCAACCCAAAGGCCGGAGTCAAGCAAGTTGGCTTTGACCTTGTCCGCATTCAAATCAGGCAACTCAGCAGGACTATATCGCTCGAAAGTCTCCTCATCGTTACCATCCAATTCAATCACAATGGATTGAAGAACACGCCGGGGACCGCGATTGATCGACTTGACCACACCACTACCCGGAGAAGTAAATTTGATCTGCGAATGGGTCTTATCCAAAACCAAGGGTTGACCCAACTTGACGCGATCGCCTTCACTTACCTGAAGTGAGGGCCGCAGTCCAATAAAGTCCTGGCCTATCATCGCCACCGACTTTACCTCTCCCCCCTGATGGATTTTTTGCTCAGGCTCGCCCGCGACAGGCAAGTCCAATCCTTTTTTGATTTTAATTACCATAGATTTCAAGCCTGGTTGAATATGGGTTGACAGCGATTCGCCAACGGTCTGAAGAAATTCCACAACCGTCATGTGTATGGCAAAAAACACCCGGTATTAGACCATAAATTGCCTGCTTGAACAACGGGATCATGAGCTTTGCGAGAAGTTCATTGGGGCAAAAAAAAGAGCGGACATTTTTACGTGCCCGCTCAAACCCTTCCCAGAGGATAATGGCTGAAAATTCTGTAACCCATGGCGAGGAAGGAGGTTCTGTATAAAGAATAATAATGAATATTGAAAAAGAGTATTTGATCTACATCAAATTTGGGCGGAAAAAGTCACTGAATCAGGAAACACTCTATCAACCCGGATGAAAAGACCCCAGATCGGCTCTATTCAACAAACCGTTGCTGGACAAACGGCCCATTGTGAATAATAAACTCAAAGCCCACTCTCACTTTTAGTTGCCCTGTCAAGCCAATATTGTTCCAATGCCTGAATCCAATGAATAACAGGTAATTGCGTCGCTGACCGTAAATGCAATTGGCATCCAATATTTGCCGTCACAATGATGTCAGGATCAGCGCTTTCCAAGGCTTTGATTTTACGGCTTCTCAGTTGCCTGGAAATTTTGGGCTGAAAAATGGAATAGGCACCCGCCGAACCGCAACAAAGATGGGGTTCGGCCACAGGCACCAGGTCAAAACCCGTTTCTTGCAGTAATCGCTCTGTCACCCCCGCCAGTTTTTGCCCGTGCTGCAAAGTGCAAGGAGATTGAAAAGCCACTTTGACGTTCCTGCCGGCACAGGAAATTGCCGCTCGTGGCTCTGCCGCCAAAACTTCGCCGATGTCCTTGGCAAGACGCGAGATTTCCGCGGCTTTTTCCGCATAGTGGCTATCGCCGGCCAAATATTGCCCGTACTCTTTGATCATTACCCCACAACCCGATGCCGTGGTTACGATAGCCTCGACTCCGCTTTCTACATAGGGCCACCAGGCATCGATGTTGCGGCGCATGAAATCCAGGCCCTCTTCTTGCGCATCCAAATGGTAACTCAAGGCGCCACAACAACCAGCTTCGCTTGACTCGATCAGACTCACCCCCAAGCGGTCTAATACTCTGGCGGCTGCACAATTGATTTCAGGAGCAACCACTGATTGAACACACCCCTGCAAGATCAGCATTTTCCTGGGGCGGTCTGCTTGTGGCCACCTTGCATTTGTTGGTTTCGGCGATACCTTTCTTGCGATAAACGAGGGCAAGCGCGGAAGGAATATCTGAATCCCGCGATAAGCCCATTGCCACCTTCCTGGATAAGGCAGCGTCATACGCAACATTTTTCGTACAATCTTTTGCGACCAGGATCGTGGCACTTGCCTGGCCACCTGCGCGCGGCCGATGTCCAGCAAGCGGCCATATTGCACCCCGGAAGGACACGTGGTCTCACAGGCCCGGCAGGTCAAGCACCGATCCAGATGCTTTTGAATCTTGTCCGTTGCCGGCCGCCCCTCCAAAACCGTTTTGATCTGGTAAATCCGCCCTCTGGGGCCGTCCAGTTCATTTCCCAATAATTGATAGGTGGGACAGGTGGCATTGCAAAATCCGCAATGGACGCAAGCGCTTAATATCGATTGGGCAAGTACGCCTTGGGGGGTATTTCGAACTTGCCCTGGCAACGATGCCTGCATTTAAAATGCCTCATACATTCGGCCGGGGTTGAATAGCCGATGGGGATCGAAGGCTTCCTTCAGGGTCTGGTGCAGCCGCGCCAGTGCAGGTGGCAGTGGCTGAAAAATCTGCTGCCGGAGACCTTGGGTTCTGAATAAAGTCGCATGACCTCCCAAGCGGGCGGCATAGTCGAATATGTCTTTTGCCGGAATAGACGCGCGAAGCCATCGCTGAGCGCCTCCCCAATCCAGAATCCACTCCCCCTGTAAATCCGGTATTGGCGTGGCGGGCGCCACGGACAGACGCCAGAGATTGGCCGCTCCTTCTGTAAAAAAAGGCAGTTGTTGTTCCCGCAGGCCCAGCCAAAAGTTTTCTTCATCATCCTGCACTTCACCTTCCACGGCTGCAATAGCACTTGCCACCGCACTCTCCGTGCCCCCTATACGGATATAAAGAAAAGGCTCGAGGTAACACAATCCGGTGAGCGGCAAGGACTGGTTCGTCAATTTTGTCATGGATTCCAGCGCCAACGCGGGTGGTATCTCGCGCCTGAGGGTAACTTCCATGACAGGACTGGGCAATACTTTCAAGGAAATTTCCAAAAGCACGCCCAATGTTCCCAAAGACCCTGCCAACAAGCGCGACAAGTCAAAACCGGCGACATTCTTCATCACCTGACCACCGAAAGAAAGCACCTCACCCCGGCCGGTCACTATTTTTACTCCCAGGACAAAATCGCGGACCGCTCCGGTAAACGGTCTTCTAGGGCCGGACAATCCCGCCGCTACCGCGCCCCCCAAGGTAGCCGGTCCGAAGTGCGGCGGCTCGAAAGGCAGCATTTGCCCTTCCCCGGCCAACAGCGACTCTATTTCCGCCAGCGGCGTGCCGCAACGGGCAATCAAAACCAGCTCCCCCGGCTCGTATTCGATAACCCCCCGATGGCCTGATACGGGCAATGGTTCGCCCACTGGCTCGCGGCCATAGAAAGCCTTGCTGCCCCCGCCCACAATATTCAGCTCGCGTCGCTGAGCAATGGCCGAGACAACCTGGGTTTGAATTTCCTGGGTCAAATCCATAGTGTTTTTATGAATACCTATGCGCCATAATGCATTAATGAGAGCTTCCTTTGAGGCAAACTAAAACCTCTCCAGCTCTGGATGAGGTAATTGTCCCTTGTGGACATGCATGGCGCCAAACTCGGCGCAGCGGGCCAGGGTCGGCACCGCCTTGCCAGGATTTAGCAGCCCCCTGGGATCGAAAGCTTGTTTGACGGCATGAAATTGCTGTAATTCTTCCCTGCCAAACTGGACGCACATTTGATTGATTTTCTCAATACCCACCCCGTGCTCGCCGGTAATCGTTCCCCCTACCCGCACACACAGTTCAAGAATTTCCGCGCCCAATCGTTCGGTTTTTTCGAGGGCGCCGGGAATACTCCCGTCATAGATGATCAAAGGGTGCAGATTGCCGTCCCCCGCATGAAAGACGTTGGCTACTTTCAATTGATACTTTTCAGACAATCGGGCAATACCCGCCAACACTTCGGCCAGCCGGTGGCGGGGAATCGTGCCATCCATACAATAGTAATCCGGCGTGATTTTACCCATGGCGGGAAACGCCGCCTTGCGGCCCGCCCAAAAGCGGCGCCGCTCTGCTTCATTCCTGGATACCCGGACTTCGAACGCCCCTGCCTGTTCCAACACCTGTTGCGCAACAACGGACTCATCCTCGACCTGCGCCTCAGTGCCATCCACTTCACACAGCAAAATTGCCTCCGCCTCCCGGGGATAACCCACCCGCATGAAATCCTCCACTGCGTGAATGGCGAAGCGGTCCATCATTTCCAGCCCGGCTGGCACCAAGCCGGCCTGGATGACCGCTGCCACGGCGGCGGCGGCCTTGCCAATATCGTCGAATGCCGCCAGCAAAACACGGGCTGATTCCGGCACTGGCAACAATTTGACCGTAATCTCCGTCACCACGCCCAACAATCCCTCCGAACCCGTCATCAATGCCAGCAAATCCAGACCAGGGCCTTCCAAACCCGTTCCCCCGGCAGTGATTTCTTCTCCTTCCATGGTAAAAAATTTGAGGCGCTGAATATTGTGAACCGTCAACCCGTATTTGAGACAATGTACCCCGCCGGCATTCTCGGCCACATTGCCGCCAATACTGCACGCGATTTGCGAGGAAGGATCCGGGGCATAGTACAAGCCATGATTAGCCGCTGCTTGGGTGATTGCCGCATTGGTCACGCCAGGCTCTACCCTCGCCATCCGATTTGCAGGATCAATTTCCAGAATCCGGTTCAAGCGCGTCAGGCTCAGTAACACACCTTTGTCCAACGGCAAAGCGCCACCCGACAGGCCAGTGCCCGCTCCCCTGATCACCACCGGCACACCACGCTCGCGGCACTCGATCAACACCGAACGCACTTGCTCTCGGGTCTCCGGCAACGCCACCAGCCACGGGGTTCGCCGATAAGCGTACAAGCCATCGCATTCGAAAGGACACAATTCGCTTTCTTCCCATAACAATCCATCCTCAGGCAAATGACGCCGCAGGGCCTGAATCATTACTTGCCGGGGCACCTCATGATGGATCACCTCTGAAGGATGGGTATGGAATGTCATGGGTTTGCCTGCGCTTCAGAAGGTGGACGAA
>JALSQY010000012.1 GCA_026985035.1 Methylothermaceae bacterium | reverse complement strand
CTAGTACTTTACCACAGTGATTATTGAGGGTATAGGCGATGGAGCTTGCGTCGAGCGTCTGCCGTGGTAAACTGCCAACTCACGATGGCTTGCGTGGCATTGCGCGCTTCAACCCAGGCTTCGACCTCTTGCCGCACGCCGTCCACCTCCGGCAGACGGCGATTCAGGCATTGCCGCGCCAGGATAGAGAATTCAATCTCTACCATGTTTAACCAGCTGCCATGCTTAGGCGTGTAGTGAAACTCCAGCTTCCGCGTCAGCCGCCGGGCTTCCTCCGGCGGAAAGGTTTGATAGAGGGCCGCCGGCGTATGGGTATTCAAATTATCCAAAACCACTCGAATGACCTCAGCTTCGGGAAAGACCTCATCCACCAGGGTCTTCATCTGGTGAGCAAAGTCCTCATGCGTCCGCCGCTTCGTCACGGTGACCCGGCGCCATCCCTTCAGGGGCTGAAATACCAAAAAAAGGTTACAACTCCCATGCCGTTCGTATTCGTAATCCACCCGTTGAGGACGCCCCGGTTTCCTCGGCAGGGGCTGCCGTTTGTTCCCCCGCAACTGATAAGGCCGTTCGTCAAAACAGACCACCGGCCGCTTCGGGTCATATGGTTCAGCATAGAGCTCCAGCACATCCTCCATCCGCCAGATAAAATCGGCCGTCACCTGCCCAAGGCACCACTGTTTCTTCTGCCAGGGCTTGAGGTCGTTTTTTTAAGCACCCGCCGGACCGTTTCATCGGAGATGGAGTCCACCACCCCCAGTTCCACCAGCCTGTCGGCCAGAAGCTGCATGGTCCAGTGTTCTCGCCCCTCCGGGGGGTCGCTGCAGGCCAGAGCCACCAGAAAGGCCTCCCCCTTGCCATCCAGTTTCGGTTCCGCCCCCGGACGGGGCCGCTCCTCCAAGGCCGCCTCCAGACCCCCTTCGGCGAATCGTTTCCGAAGGTTGCGCACCGTCTGGGGATTCACCTTCAACGCTTTGGCAATAAAGCCGTCGGTCTTGCCCTCCGCCGAAAGTAATAGAATGCGGGCGCGGGTAAGTTTCCGCGCCTTCTCCTTCCCTTTCTTGAGGAGATTGAGGAGGCGGGAGCGCTCCTCCGGGGTTAACTTAACCACGTATTTCTTAGGTCTAGGCATGGCTTTCCCTCCTTTCCACAATGGTTTTGTGGAAAGGAAGATAACAAGTAAAACCAATGTGGTAAAGTACTAG
>JALSQY010000011.1 GCA_026985035.1 Methylothermaceae bacterium | reverse complement strand
AAATCCCTGACGACGCGGCCGAAACCATCCAGACATTTGGCGATGCTGTGAAGTTCATCACGGAAGCTTCTTGAGCGACAGATTAATGGCAGATTGCAGGCGGCGTCCCATTGCGGGGCGCCGTTTTTTGTTAGGGGGCAGGATGATACCGCAGATAGAAACAGAACGATTGGTTCTGGTGCCCCCTGCGCGCGCCGATTTTGAGGCGCTGGCGCGGTTATGGAGCCTGCCCGAGGTTTACCGGTTTATCGGCGGCGAGGCGCGGCCAAAGTCGCAGTTGTGGGGCGCATTTCTGGCCAATATCGGTGCGTGGACCGAAATGGGTTATGGCATGTGGCCGGTCAAGCGGCGCGATACCGGTGCGTTGATCGGGCAGGTGGGGTTTCCTTGCGCGATGCGCGGGCATGGGGCCGGATTTGACGAATACCCCGAGGCGGGTTGGTTGTTCGAGGGGCGCGCGCAGGGCCAAGGGTTTGCCTATGAGGCGATGCAGGCGGCATTGACGTGGTTTGACGGGGCAGGGTTGGCGGACCGTTGCGTTTGCATGATCGATCCGCAGAACACCCCGTCGATGCGGTTGGCCGGCAAGCTGGGGTTTGCGAAAACGCGGCTGTCGATGTTTGAGGGTGACGAATTGCAGTTGTTTGAACGGCAGGTTTAGGGCTGTTGTTGCACCCTTTGGCCTGTTTTTGGTCCGTGTGTTCGTGTTTTGGCGGGGTTAGGGGAATTTCGACCTAATTCCGACAGTGTTCTGGCGTCATTTGGGAAAACCGTTCTATGATCGTTTAAAATGATGCATTTCAGGAAGGAAAGCCCATGCCGACACCCCCACGCGGTTTAATCTACGACGATATCACCCAGACAATGGGTGGCACCCCTTTGGTGCGGCTGTCACGGTTCGGGGCGGATGTCGGGGCGGATATTCTGGCCAAGCTGGAGTTTTTCAACCCCGTCGGCTCGGTCAAGGACCGGATCGGGGTGGGGATGGTGGAGGCGCTCGAGGCCTCGGGCGCGTTGAAACCCGGCGGCACGCTGATTGAACCCACCAGCGGCAACACCGGCATTGCGCTGGCCTTTGTCTGCGCGGCGCGGGGGTATAGGCTGATCCTGACCATGCCGGAAACCATGTCGGTCGAGCGGCGCAAGATGCTGGCGTTGCTGGGCGCAAGGCTGGAGTTGACCGAGGGCGCCAAGGGCATGAAGGGCGCGA
>JALSQY010000010.1 GCA_026985035.1 Methylothermaceae bacterium | reverse complement strand
TTCGGCCAAAAATGCAGTGATTGCCGCGCCGATGTATTTCAAATCCATGCGTTTGGTGGTGGATACCGGCAAACCTGCCACCCCTTTGCAAGTGCGCAGTGTTGTTGTCAGAAAACCCGAGGATTTGCATCGGCGCGGTATGATTGCTACCCGCAACCTCCAGGCCATGATACGCAATTTTACCCATAGATGGCCGAATGGATTGGCGGTAGATGCCCAGGGCCGGGTGGCGATTGAATTATGGCCGGCCTGGGGAGAAAAATACTACTGGGATCGTGGCGCTGACGGCATGCAGCCTCCCGTCCGTAAAGAAGCGGATAAATATTGGCTCGATGACATGCAGCACGCCTACAAAGAAGTCCTGCTCTATTTTGGGCCATTGAGTGCCAAGGGATTGAAAAGGCTGGCAGAGATTTTTCAGTACCCCCCCGTGGTAAGTCTGCCTTCATCCTGGTACCAGGAGACGGCGGTTACCTTGAATATGGGGGGCAATCTTCCACTTGGAACGAGTGGGAGGATTGAAAGGTATCGCAAGCCAGATTACCGCCTTCAGCAGTATTTCAATCTGGAGGATGACGGAAAATATCTGTTTGGCTGGAATGTTTTTGCCGCTGATGTGGCCCGGAAAAATAGAACCGCCGGTGCTGGTGGCGTGCCTGATCGTGGTTATGCGTTTCTTGTGACGGGTAATCCGGCAGATTATTACCGGGCCCAGGATTATGCCGTGGGGGAGTTGAACATGCGGCCGCACTGGCTTGCAGGATACCGGTACGAGACGGATTGGGCGGCGCTAAAACTTTCCGCCAACCCCTATAACGGGAGATCCTGGCGGCGGTATCATCCTGACAAACCCGATTTGGCCGCCGATTATCTGCCCGGCTCAAAGCAACATGCCCGGCCCCGGGATGACCAGCACGCTTGGTATTATGCCATTGAGGATGCCTATTATCTGAGCGCCAATCCCTGGATAAAGGATTGGTATGAATTTGTTGGAGAGTTTCGTAAAACCTTTCTAAATCAGAAGGATCTCTATCCGGACAGTTCTTCCCGCGGGCATGGCCATGCCCTTAATCATGCTTTGCAGGCTTACCGGGCAACCGGAGACAGGCAGATTTTAGAAATGGCAAGCCATTATATTGGAACCACTCTGATTCCCCAGCTGCATCCTCTGACCAGGGTGAGAACCAATGGTAATAATAATGCCGAAGGGG
>JALSQY010000009.1 GCA_026985035.1 Methylothermaceae bacterium | reverse complement strand
GGTCAGGTCCAGCAGTGGCTGGTTACTGGTGTGACACTCGGTGCAATCGGGGCCTTCTTTCTCCAGGGGGGCATGCAGGCGGGCCTTGAGCCGGGCTTTTTGTTCCAGATCGCCTTGCTGCCATTGCCGGCGTATGTCCTGGGCAAAAGGGCTCTTTTTGTCGGGGACGGCTGGTTGCCCGCCATAAAAAGGGGCGATTTTCAGATTGCCGTCAATGGGTTGGGCATTATCGATTTCCGTGCCGGTCCGGAAGGGCTTTTCCGGGTTGGTTTCTTGCCATGTTTGATAGTCGAGCCAGCGGAAATCGAAGCCGATGCCTTCGGGGCGGAAGTGGCAGGTGGCGCAGGCGATGAAACGGCTGTGCATATTCAAAAAAGCCCGGCTGCGCAGTTTTTTTGTGTGGGGCAGAGGCAGATGACAGCTTTGGCAAAAGGTCTCGCCTTCAGTGACTTTTTCATCCAGGCGTTTGTGAAAGGTAGGCAGTTTTTTATCGAGATCGTCGCGGATGGCTATGTCATCCTTGTGCTCCTTGACCTGTTTCAACGCTTCTTCCCGGTCCTCCACGGAAGGATGGGTGGCGTTTAGCTGCCGAATATAGAGCGGCTGCGCATAAAGATTGGCCGCCAACAAGCACAGTGGCAGATAAAACAGGATTTTTACAAAGACCCTGCGTCCTCCGCGTTTTCGCGGCAAATTATACAAAGCCGGAAACTTAATACACATCCCGCTGATACCTTCCCGATTGTTCCATGGATTTTAAATAGGCTTTGGCGCTATCGTCACTGTGCTTGCCTTCCTGGATCAAAATCTCCAGCAGGGTTTGATGGACATCCTTGGCCATTCGCGAGGCATCGCCGCACACATAAAAATACGCGCCTTCCTCCAGCCAGGCATATAATTCGGCGGCGTTTTCCCGCATCCGGTGCTGGACATAGATCCGCTCGTCCTGATCCCGGGAAAAGGCCAGATCGAGCCGGGTGAGAATGCCGCGCTCGAGTTTGTTTTCCCATTCCTCTCGGTAGAGGAAATCGGTGGCTTGGTGCTGATCGCCGAAGAACAGCCAGTTTTTTCCTGTAGCGCCGGTGATTTCCCGCTCTTCCACGAACGCCCGGAAGGGGGCGATACCGGTGCCGGGCCCCACCATGATCATGGCGGTTGCCGGATCGGCGGGCAGGCGGAAGTGGGGGTTGGCCTGGATGTACAGGGGAACCTTGTGGCCGGGTTCGGTCCGGGCCAGATAACTGGAGCACACTCCTTCAGCCATTCTCCCTTTTGGAGTCTTGAATCGCACCACGCCCACGGTCAAATGAACCTCGCCGGGATGGGCGTTGGGACTGGAGGCAATGGAATAGAGCCGCGGCGCCAGGCTGCGCAGTAAGGAGACAATAGATTGCGGTTCCAGCCAGGCGGGGAAATCTTCAAAGAAATCCAGAAGTTGCCGTCCCCATAGATAGTCGTCCAGCGCTGGTTTGTTTTCCAGCAACTTGTCCAGTTCGGCGTTCTTGCACTGCTCGGCGTATTTTTCCATGAAAGGGCGGGTCAGAGTGGTGATGTCAAGATGGCTGTAGAGGGCTTCCCGCAGGGTGAGGGTTTCTCCTCCCAACAACACTTCTTGGTAACCGTCCATTCCAAGCCCCTCGAGCAAGGTTTCCACATAGGCCGGATTGTTTTTGGGATAGATGCCGGCCACGTCTCCCGGCTCATAGCTCAAGCCGCTGTCTTCCAGTCTGATTTCGATATGGCGGGTTTCCTTGCGGGAACCGGCCTGGTTCAGGTTGCGGTTGGTTTGTATCAAGGCCAGATAGGGAGCGTGCTTGCCGTAACCCTCTGCCGCTTTCTTGGGCTCGGCCTTGGGAGGCACGCCCTGTTGGCCACTGAGGGTTTGGTAACAGTCTATAACCTGTGCCATCCAGGTGGCGGCCGGTTCCTGATAATCCACATCGGCATCCACCCGGGGCAAAATGCGCTCGGCCCCCAACTTTTCCAGATAGGCGTCGAAATCCTTGCCACACTGGCAAAAATACTGGTAACTGCTGTCGCCAAGGCCGAATACCGCATATTTGAGATCAGGAAAAAGGGGCGTGGCATGGGACCGGTCCGCCAATTCCTTGAGCCAGGCGTGAAGGGTCTGGGCGGTGATGGGCGGCTCGCCTTCCCCCTGGGTGCTGACGATTATGAAGAGAAACCCTTCGCCCGCCAGTTGCCGGGGTTCGAATTCCGCCATGTTGATCAGCCGGAACGGCAGTTGCCAGCTTTCTGCCAGTTCAGCCAACTCCTGGGCGATGCCTTCCCCGTTACCGGTTTGTGAACCGTAGAGGATGGTCAACGTGGTGTTTTTGGCTTCTGCCGGAGGCGAGGGGTCGCCGGCGTCTGTCTTGCGGCCGGTCAGTTGGTCCCACCAGAGTTTCCAGGGAGGAGGCGGGGGATTCATTTCCAGCATTTCTTTCTGGAAAAACAAGCCGCCGAGGATGGGGATGCTTTGATCCTGGCGTCCCAGCAGCCACCAAAGCAGCGTTCCCAATACGAAAAGCGCCGAACCGCTTCCCAGGAGGATCAGTGCGTTCCGCCACCCGGGCCGGGGGAGGTTGTCCAGGGAGATGCCCGCCGCCAGCAGTTTCGTCACCTGCACCTGGTTGAGGTCGTGCACGTCGGTGAGGAGAAAACCTTTGCTCAAGGTATTGTGGGCGTACCCCGCATGGCAGCCGGCCTGGCCGCAGGTGTCGGGTAAATGGTCCGGGTGGGTCGAGGCGGTGGTCTTTTCGTCCCGCTGTATCCCGTGGCGGAAGCCCTGGCCTTCCGGCGCGTGACAGTCGAGGCAGGAAGCGCCGTCTTCCACATCGACGGCCAGCAGGCGTCCGTGCAACATCTTTTGGTAGCTGTCCACCACGAACAGGAAACGGGGTTCGGCGGGTTTCAGCTGCTTGGTTTCCGGGTCTTCTATCTTGACCTTTTTCATGGCTTTCCGGTCGCCGTGGCAACCGATGCACATGGCGTTGCTGTCCTGTTTGGAGTAGTGTTTGCCGATCAGGCGGCGCAGTATGTGTCCGCCGAACTGGTTGCGCCAGACTTCCCCTTGATGACAACTGCCGCACTCGCTGTCCACATGGTTGAACATCTCCTGGAATCTGGCCATCTGGGCGGGTTTGATATAGGGTTCGTTGTAGTGGCAGCGGCGGCAGGATGGATTTTGTTCCTGTTCGACTTCTTCCAGGCGGTTGCCGCCGTGGAAGCCCTTTGTGGCCCCTGCTTTCTTGCCGCTTCCGTGAACCGATTTTTTGAATTCCTTGACAATATCCTTGTGGCTGAAGGGTTTGCCCTCGGAAGGCTCTTCCAGATGGCAGGACTCGGAGCAATCCACGTAGCCGTTCTTGGGATCGTGGGGGTAGTCCTCGATCTTGCGGTGACAATCCCGGCATGGAACGCTGCCGTGGAGGGAGCCGTAGTAGTCCTTCCGCAAAATGGTGGCGACCCGGCGTACCCCGTCCTCGTCGATGTATTCCAGCCCCGGCAGGCCGTGGCAGGAGAAGCAGCCGTCCGGGTCGCTGTGGCGTTCCATGGCCATGATCGATAGGGGCAAAAGGAAAAATACCACCAGCATCAAATGCCGGTGCAAAGGGTACGGTGAGAGTTTTTTCAGGAAACGCCGTGAACTCATCCTTGAGGGCTTGATGGCGGCCATCCAGGCCGCCAACATTCCTGAAAAACCTCTCACCGTACCCGCTGCAGCCTGCCTGTTGGGTAGGGGTGGTAACGGATTTTTTATGCAATGAAAATAAACAATCAGAGTTTCGTCCATGCAGTCACGGCAATAAAAATTATCATGGCGGAAATAATCAGGCCGTTGATGACCCGGCTGCGGTTGATGGCGGGTGCCGGGGCAAAGGCCTCCCACTGGGGTTCGGGATAGATTTCGATGCCGCGCTTGATCCGTTTGGGCTGCTTCTTGCGCGGCCCCGGCGTCCACTCAATGGCGTTCCACTCGCAGACATCGACGCAGTCGTGGCACGACATGCACGAAGTCTGGTCCACGGTGGCGATCCGGTCCACCATCTTGATGGCGCCGCACATGCAGGCCTTGGCGCATTCGTTACAGCCGGTGCAGCGGCTGCGTTCCACCCGGATATGATAGGTGAAGCGGAATTTGGCGCCGAGGCGGTTGACCAGGGCGTCGAGGGCGCCGATGGGACACATGAGCTGGCAATAGGCCCGGCCCTTGCTTGAAAAAAATCCCATGAGCAGCAGCAGGCTCAGATTGGTCAGCCCCACCACCGAAAACAAAAAGGCGATGCCGGTGGCGCCCCCAAACAAGGCGTCCACGAACCGGGGCACGGTGACGAAATTGCACAGGGTGCAGGCGCTGACCCCCAGCATTGGCAGCAATACCATGTAGGCGGCCAGATAACCGTAGCGGATCGGCACCTGGGGCAAGGCGCGGAATTCGATTTTCCAGCGGTCGCCGATGGCCCGGCTGCCCAGTTCCGCCATGCCGCCCACCGGGCAGATGAACGAACACCAGATGCGGCCGAAGAAGAAAGTCACGGTGATGATGGTGAAAAAGGCGATCACGCCAATCCACGCCACCGAGACGTGCATCCACAAGTCGTCCCAGTTCATGCCGGGAAAATACAGGTAGAACCTTCGCATGCACAGTTCTCCGCAAAGATCCTTGCTGCCCACCAGTTGCGGCAGGAATGCCAGGGGGCCGAGAAAGGCCAGGCAGGAGAGGGCGATGATGCCATAGCGGTATTTCTGCATGCCAGGGACTTTTTTCCAGCGTTCGATGGCTCGTATGTTCATGGTTACCTCCTCTATTCGTCGAATGTGTGACAGGCCCGGCACAGTTGTCCGTCCTTGGCCGGCAGCCGGAGCAAGGCTTCTTTTTTGATTTGCCGGTAACGGAAAGGGAAGGGGTGGCCGTATTTGCGGGCCAGTGTTTCCAGCCTTTCCCGCTTGTCGGCGGCAATGGGCGCCGCCCAGGGGCTGTCTTCATAGACCGGCCCTTCATCGACCTGGCCCGATGTGGTTTGATGGGCGGCGGGCAGTTTTTTGTCCAGCACGCCCGGCGGGTGCGGCGTGTGACAGGTGATGCAGGTGACCTTGCCGTCTTCGGTCAACGGCAGGATGACCTCCGGGTGGGTTTCGAGAAAGCGTTTGCGTTGTTCCTTGACCTTGTCGGAAGGTTCCACTTGGTGCTCGGCGGCGTTGAGATGGGGCGTTTTCAGGTGGCAACCCCAGCACAAGGTATCCACCGGCGCCCGCAGCTTGATTTCCTCCAGCGATTGGGCCTTGTCCCGGTCGGGTTTCTCCTGGTGACAATAGGTGCAATGGTCCTCGATGATTTCACCCCGTTCGTCGAGCATTGCGTGGATGTTGGGGCGCTGGTGTTTATCCTCGTCGTGGCAGTTGAAGCAAAACGCCTGAAGGTCGGGATAAGGGCCGCCGCGCAGGAATCGAGGGTCTTTTTTGTCCACCTTGTCGAAATCCTTTTCATCGATATCCTCGATGCCGTGGCAGACCGGGCATTCGAGCTTCCGGCCGGTTTTCAGGGGCAAAAGCGGATTCACTTCCATGGTTTCAGGAATCTTGATTTCCACCAGATGGTGATGGGGCGGGAGCTTTGGCGTTTCTTCACGGGCGTAGGATGAGGGCAGTGCGAGAGCCAGCACAATCAGCCAACCGGCGTATCCACCTCCCCTTGCCGGAAGGAGTTGGTTTTGCCCGGTATTGAAGCCTCTTCCCCTCTGGGAGAGGGGTTGGAATGAGGGTTCAAACCGGCATGAGAGTTGATTTTGTCCAGTATTAAAGCCCCTCTCCCTCTGGGAGAGGGGTTGGGGTGAGGGTTCGAACCGGCAAAAGCGGGG
>JALSQY010000008.1 GCA_026985035.1 Methylothermaceae bacterium | reverse complement strand
CAAGATTGGCGTCTATCAAACCCTGCGAACGATTTGTGCCCAAGGCATGTGTGAGGGGGAGGTCACTTTTCGACTGCCCATCCCAGAACCAGAACCTTTACCTGTTCCAAACTCGTGAACGGTTACGCCCAAGCTCACGGACAAGCAGAAAGCCTTTTGTCTGGAATATGTCCAGGTATGGAACGCATCTGAGGCATACCGGCGCACCTACGAGGTGGAGGGCACGGCTCCCTTGATGGTGGCCAAGATGGCTTGTGAATTGATGGCTGATCCAAGGATAAAAGTCTATATCAACCACCTGCGTACTGCGTTCTTCGATGATGGCATCGCCAGCGCCAAGGAACGGCTTAGATGGTGGACAAGCGTAATGTTCGATGAGACACAACCGCTTAGAGACCGGCTCAAGGCGTCTGAACTACTGGCCAGGGCCCAGGGAGACTTCGAAAAGGAGTCAGCCAAGACGCTCGAAATCCGAATCGAAGGCAATGGCATGGAGTTCAACACTTGACCGAACAACGCGGCGCAACTGCCATCTGTGTATCCATAAGATACTTTATATCGCACAGATGGTAACTGTAACAGGGGAAATAAATTGATCCTTGATCCCTGGTCCATATCGATGCCAGAACCGCCGGTTTTCGTTCCGAACATAGAACCCGCATAGAACCGAGAAAAAAGCCTTAGCGGGGCTTACCTCTAAGGCTTTGATTTTATTGGTGGGCCCTGTAGGACTCGAACCTACGACCAAGGGATTATGAGTCCCCTGCTCTAACCAACTGAGCTAAGGGCCCGGAAAAAAATCAATCGGCATCCAGAAAACTGCGCAGGCCATCGGAACGGGTTGGATGGCGGAGTTTCCGCAGGGCCTTGGCCTCAATCTGGCGGATCCGTTCACGGGTGACATCGAATTGTTTGCCGACTTCTTCCAGCGTATGATCGGTGTTCATATCGATCCCGAAACGCATACGCAAGACTTTGGCCTCCCGCGCCGTGAGACTGGAAAGAACACTTTGCATGGCTTCCCGCAGGCCTTCGATGGTGGCGGCTTCCACAGGAGAAAGCACTTTCGCGTCCTCAATGAAATCCCCCAAATGAGAGTCTTCATCGTCGCCGATGGGGGTTTCCATGGAAATGGGTTCTTTGGCGATTTTAAGCACTTTCCGTACCTTGTCTTCCGGCATTTCCATTCGTTCCGACAGCTCTTCGGGAGTGGGTTCCCGTCCCATTTCCTGCAACATTTGCCGCGAAACCCGATTGAGTTTGTTGATGGTTTCGATCATGTGTACCGGAATCCGGATGGTCCGCGCCTGATCGGCAATCGACCGAGTGATGGCCTGGCGAATCCACCAGGTGGCGTAGGTTGAGAACTTATAACCCCGGCGGTATTCGAATTTATCCACAGCCTTCATTAAACCAATGTTGCCTTCCTGGATCAAATCCAAAAATTGCAGGCCACGATTGGTGTATTTTTTGGCAATGGAAATCACCAAGCGGAGATTGGCCTCGATCATCTCTTTTTTCGCCCGCCGCGCTTTCGCCTCGCCAATGGAGACCCGGCGGTTAATATCCTTGATTTGTTCGATGCCGAGAAAATTGTCTTTTTCGATGCTGGCTAATTTATGCTGGGCTTTTTCGATGTCTTCTTGAAACTCCTTGAGAACTGCGGCATAGGGTTTTTCTGACTCAAGGTGCTGTTTCAACCATTCAGGGTCGCTTTCATGGCCGATAAAGGTTTCGATAAACAATTTTCGAGGCATTCGCGCCTTTTTGACGCAAATGTCAAGAATCGTTTTTTCCTGGGCGCGAATTTCGCTCACCACCCGGGCGAGAATAGCTGACAGTTCCTTAAAGAATTGCGGTGTTCTGCGGAATTCCATGAAAACCTTGGCCAAGTCGTCATAGGCCTTTTGGGTTTTCTTATCTTCATAGCCGTGTTGCTTAACGCTTTTGAGCACCTTATTAAAATGCCTTTTAAGCTGCTTCAGCCTATCCTTGACCTCATCGGGGTCGGGACCTGTATCAACTTCCGCAACTTCATCATCCTCTTCCGCCTCTCCATCCTGGGAAGGTTTTGCAGGCACGATGGTCTCCACCGGCTGAGATAAATCAATAAAGCCGGAAATCAAGTCGGTCATCTTGGCTTCGCCCGCCAAAGCCAGCTCCAAGGAAGCAATGAAATGTTCAATGACGGCGGGAAAGCGGGAAAGCGCCTCGGCCACCTGATTTTGCCCTTCTTCAATGCGCATGGCGATTTCCAACTCGTCTTCCCGAGTCAGGAGTTCTACCGTGCCCATCTCCCGCATGTACATACGCACAGGGTCTGTGGTCCGGCCATATTCACTATCCACAGAGACCAGTGCCGCTGCTACCTCCGCGGCTTCCTCTTCGTCACCACTAACGACAACCTCCGGCAGGATCTCGGCATTTTCCGGGGGTTCCTCGAGAACTTCGATCCCCATGTCATTGATCATGCTGATGATATCTTCCACCTGCTCGGGGTCGACGATTTCGCTGGGCAGATGATCGTTGACTTCCACGTAAGTCAAATAACCCTGCAATTTACCTCTGGCGATGAGTTCTTTAATTTGTGACTGTTGCTGTTCTCGATTCATAAACCTAAATTTACCCTAAGGATGAAGCCGTTTCAGCAGAGAAACGCTAAATGATAACCTGACCTAAGCCTGTTTACAATTCCGGTTTTGCGGATTGGATAGCCATTAATTTTTTAAGTTCTTGTTTTTCAAAATTATTTAAATTCCCCACATCGGCCTTTTTAGTCAAAACTTCCAACCGTTTTTGCAGGTTGCGCTTTTGCAGCAAGTGAATCGCATCGCGCATTTCCGCCAATGGATTTGCCAGAGAGCGATATTCTCCTTGCGACAATAATGCCTGCATATATCCCCGGTGGGGACTATCTCGATAGCGTTCAATGATCATCGCCGGCGTCCAATCGTTGCCTTCTCCCAAGATGTTCAGAAGCTGTGCCAACACCTCACCATGGATTCCGGCATGGACCTGATCGACAAAAGTTTCAGGAAGGGAGGAATACAAGTGGGGATGATGTATAAGCAACGCTGCCATTCGATCATACAGACGTGGTTGAACCAGCTGTGAACGGGGGAGATTACCACTTTGGGAATCGCTTGATTTGACGCTTTGAATCCCTGTGAGTTCCTTCAGGCGGGCATACATCATCTGGCGGAATACTCCCGCAGGTAATTGGCGCAGATACTTGCCAGCCCGTTTCGACAATGCGGCCCGGCTTTCCATTTGACTGAGATCCAAATCCTGAGTCAAGGATTGGAAGAAATACTCTGACAGTGGCGTTGCCGATGCCAGCCTCACGCCAAATTTTTCCGTACCTTCTTCTCTTACCAGAGAATCCGGGTCGTGCTTCTCCGGCAGCAGCAAAAAGCGGATGCGACGGCCTTCTTCAAATTGTGGCAAGGCAGATTCCAGCGCCCGCCAGGAAGCTTTTCTTCCCGCCCTATCGCCGTCAAAACAGAAAACCAATTCATCACTGTAGCGGAAAAGCAAACGAATATGCTCAGGCGTTGCCGCCGTTCCCAAGGTTGCCACGGTATTGGTAATGCCATGCTGGGCCAGAGCAATCACATCCATATAGCCTTCCACCACAATGATATGCGGCGGCCTGGGCGAGGCTTGCAGCATTTCATAGAGTCCATAGACTTCCTTGCCTTTGTGGAAAACAGGGGTTTCGGGGGAGTTCAAATACTTCGGCCCATCGCTGTCCAGGATCCGGCCACCAAATCCCACCACCTGCCCGCGCCGGTTCCGAATCGGGAACATAATCCGGTTACGAAACCGGTCATAAGTTCCACCCTTTTCATTACTGCTAACCAACCCGGCTTCTTGCAACAAAGCCGGATCGAATCGCTGCGTCAATGTTTCCCAGCCAGGCGGCGCGAACCCCAGCCCGTAACGGTTGGCAATTCCCCCATCGACACCTCTTTGGCGCAAATAGGCCACAGCTTTCTCCGCCACGGGTTGACGCAATTGGCGGGCATAAAAAACCGCCACTTCCTGATTGAGGCGGTAGAGCGATTCGTAAAGACCACGCCGTTGCGGTGCCTGGGGGTCCGTGCTGGCTTGAGACTCACAAGGAACTACCATGCCATATTGAGAAGCAAGGGTTTCCACGGCCTCGGGGAAGGACAAATGGTCGTGAGCCATCAAAAAGCCAATCGCCGAACCACTCGCCCCACAGCCGAAGCAATAATAGAACTGCTTTTGCGGGCTAACGGTGAAACTCGGGGTTTTTTCGTCGTGAAAAGGACAACGGGCCACATAATTGCGGCCCGATTTTTTCAAAGGCAGGCGGGGCTGAATAACGTCAACGATATCTGCCCGCGCCAACAAGTCATCGATGAATGATTGCGGGATTTTTCCCGGCATGGGGAATCAGCCTGACATGAGGTTAAGGCTGCTTTCCACCCAAGAGCGCTTTAACCTTGGCGCTGACTTGAGCCATATCGGCACGCCCCTGAATCTTTGGCTTTAGTAGCGCCATCACCTTGCCCATGTCCTTTAAAGCGCTGGCGCCTGAATCATCTATGGCAGCCTGCACCAGCGCGTCGATTTCGGATTCATCCAAAGGTTGGGGAAGATAAGATAGGATAATTTCCAGTTCCGCTTGTTCTTTTTGCGCCAAGTCTTCTCTTTGAGCGGCTTGATATTGGGCGATGGATTCCCGGCGCTGTTTCGCCATTTTATCCAATACGGCAATCGTTTGAACATCATCCAGCTCGATGCGCTCATCCACTTCGCGTTGTTTGATGGCGGCCAAGATCAAACGGATGGTCCCCAGGCGGGCCTTGTCGCCGCTTTTCATCGCGGCTTTCATCTCTTGCTGGATTTGTTGTTTCAATGACACAGCAGGCACTCAGACAATCGAACGTCCCTTGCGCAGATTTTCAAGGGCGTACCGTTCCCGTGACAGCCGCTTGAGATGACGTTTTACCGCGGCGGCAGCCTTGCGCTTGCGCGCTTCGGTGGGCTTTTCATAATATTCGCGGCGGCGCACTTCAGACAAAACACCGGCTTTTTCACAGGCGCGCTTGAATCTGCGCAGGGCAATATCAAAAGGTTCATTCTCTTTTACACGGATTTGAGGCATTGACTCTCCTTAAAATTCAAAAGTAAATACATAAACGAGTAATTATACGCATAAAACCAAAATAGAGGAACCAGCAGAGCGATCGCATGAACCGTTCCTCCCTTCTCTCATCGGGACAAATCCACCGGCAACGGATTTGAACGCGCATGGCGCGGCCCGTAAGGGCGGATGCCAGGAGCAAGGGGGCCGGGGGTGAAGGGAAGACACCATCGCATTCACCGGCGTTAAGCCCTCACCCCACCTCCTCTCCCAGAGGGAGAGGTGCTTCATATCGTGCAAAATCAAATATAACCGGGAAAAACGGCAGTCATGCGATTACCCTGGACACACATTGGGCTTTTTCGTTGATTTCGATATCACAATCCTATATTTTTGGACCTTGAAGAACAACCATTATTCTGGATACGCCGTTTTTTCTATCATGCCAGGGAATTCCATTTTTCAATGAAACCGGTATAATTGAATAACTACCTACGGTGGGCGTAGCTCAGTTGGTAGAGCCCTGGGTTGTGATCCCAGTGGTCGCCGGTTCGAGTCCGGTCGCCCACCCCATTTCCAAACAACAATCTTCTTGGGCCGTTAGCTCAGTCTGGTAGAGCAGCGGACTCTTAATCCGTCGGTCGAAGGTTCGAATCCTTCACGGCCCATCACTTGGCTTCGCATCCACCCAACCATTCATCAGCGGTTTGGCCCCACCCCAATGGATTGTAAACTGGCTTTTAATAGCTC
>JALSQY010000007.1 GCA_026985035.1 Methylothermaceae bacterium | reverse complement strand
CATGGCGAAGGAGGAGTTCAAGCGCACCAAGCCCCACGTGAACGTGGGGACGATTGGCCACGTGGACCACGGGAAGACGACGCTGACGGCGGCGATCACGTTTGCGGCGGCGGCGGAGAACCCCAACGTAGAGATTGCGGACTACGATCAGATCGACAAGGCGCCGGAGGAGAAGGCGCGGGGGATCACGATCAACACCGCCCACGTGGAGTACGAGACCGCCAAGCGGCACTATTCCCACGTGGACTGCCCGGGGCACGCGGACTACGTGAAGAACATGATCACCGGGGCGGCCCAGATGGACGGGGCGATCCTGGTGGTCTCCGCGGCGGACGGTCCCATGCCCCAGACCCGGGAGCACATCCTGCTCGCTCGCCAGGTGGGGGTGCCCTACATCGTCGTGTTCATGAACAAGATCGACATGGTGGACGACGAGGAGCTCCTCGAGCTGGTGGAGATGGAGGTGCGGGACCTTCTGAACCAGTACGAGTTCCCTGGGGACGAGGTCCCGGTGATCCGGGGCTCGGCGCTGAAGGCGCTGGAGGCCCTGCACCAGAACCCCAACACCAAGCGGGGCGAGAACGAGTGGGTGGATAAGATCTGGGAACTCCTCGACGCCCTGGACGAGTACATTCCCGAGCCCCAGCGGGAGGTGGACAAGCCCTTCCTGATGCCGGTGGAGGACGTGTTTACGATCACCGGTCGGGGCACGGTGGCGACCGGTCGGGTGGAGCGGGGCAAGCTCACGGTGGGCGAGGAGGTGGAGATCGTGGGCTTGCGGCCCACCCAGAAGACGGTGGTGACCGGTTTGGAGATGCACCGGAAGGTCTTGAAGGAGGCGATTGCCGGGGACAACATCGGCGCGCTGCTTCGGGGCATTGCCCGGGACGAGGTGGAGCGGGGGCAGGTGTTGGCGAAGCCTGGGAGCATCACCCCGCACACCAAGTTTGAGGCCCAGGTGTACGTGCTGACCAAGGACGAGGGGGGTCGGCACACGGGGTTTTTCTCGGGGTACCGGCCGCAGTTTTACTTTCGGACGACGGACGTGACCGGGGTGGTCACCCTGCCCGAGGGGGTGGAGATGGTGATGCCCGGGGACAACGTGAACTTTACGGTGGAGCTGATCAAGCCGATTGCGCTTGAGGAGGGTTTGCGCTTCGCGATTCGCGAGGGCGGCCGCACGGTGGGCGCCGGCGTCGTCACCAAGATCCTGGAGT
>JALSQY010000006.1 GCA_026985035.1 Methylothermaceae bacterium | reverse complement strand
CCGGACTTTGCCGTTCATCGGCGCAAGCGAAATGGCTCATCAACACCGGCTTCAGCGGCGTTAGTTTTTCCACTGCCGCCGCAAAGTCGTCCTGCGCCATTCCCAGCCGGTGCATGCCACTATCAAATTTGATCCACGGGCGCAGAGATTGTTGCCTTGCCACTGTTTCGATCTGGCAAAACTCATGGACCACAGGTTCCAAACGGTATTGGCAAAGGATATCCCAGCCGTGCCGGTCCTGAAATCCTTGCAGCACCACAATCGGATGACCGATGCCTGCCCGGCGCAAGGCGATACCCTCTTCCATCCGCGCCACTGCAAAACCATCGGCTTCTCTCAAGGCCCCCGCCACCCGCGTCAATCCATGCCCGTAACCGTCTGCCTTGACCACCGCGAGCACCTTGGAAGACGGCGCAAAACGGCGCGCTTGCTCCAAATTCGTTTGCAGCGCTTTTAGATTCAATTCGACGTGGATGGGCATAGGAAAGGTCATGGTCTAGTCCATGAAAGTTTTATCTAAAAAGTACATTCACCACCCTGGTTACTGTTCATAGGGGGATGGACAGGGATCAACTGCGTATTCCTCCCGCACGAATTTGTCAGTTTTTTTTACATTATACAGCCTATCTGGCTCTAAAGAGCCGGTAGATACAATCAACTTTTTGAATGACCGGCAGAAATAAGAGTTGGTACGTAAGTTGCATTATTTCTATTTTGACATCCATTGCCGTATGATGGCAGCCTTACTCGATACATAATAATAAGGTGAATATTCATGAATGCCCTAACCCTCCCAGCCAAGAATATACGTTTCCATATAGCTGGCACGATACTGGTAATGCTAGTAACGGCCCCTGCCCAAGCAGCCACGGTGAGTTATTTTCTGGACAACGTGGTCACGACCCATGGCAAAACCATGACGGGTACCTTCGAATGGAGTTATACGCCCGGCGATTTCGAAAACGGCAGTGGACAGTTCAGTCAGCTTTATATTCCGGGCTATGGCTCTGACCTCGCCCCACTGAGTATCACGATTGCTCCAGATGCCATCGAATTTAGTCTCAATCAGAGCTTTCATAATAAAGAACTCGACATCAATCTTCGCTTGATCGGCGCCTTCTCTCCTACTCATGGAGCCGACATCGATACCAGTCAAGATACAAACGGTAACTACCTCAGCAAATTCAGAGTCGCCGGATTCGGCTCCCCCGGTTATAACGGTGGATTCGCCAGTGGCGCCGTCAGCCTCCAGGCAGTGCCATTGCCTGCCGCCGCGTGGCTATTGGGTTCTGGAATCATGGGACTTGCCACTTTCCTTAGGGAACGGAAAAAATCCTAAAGATTGCCTCAATCGTTCTTTTTAAAAAAAGCGCGCGACCCATTTAACGCTTATCCCAACACTGGTTGGCTTACACAAAGGGATTGACGATCCGTAACGGA
>JALSQY010000005.1 GCA_026985035.1 Methylothermaceae bacterium | reverse complement strand
TGTAGAACTCCTGCAGCACCTGGGTACTGATCACCAAGGCACCGTCTGCCATTGCACCAGAAAGCAGCGTTTCCGCTTGACGTTGTTTTTCCGGCGCATCCTTGTCGAACACATATACCAAAACATTGGTATCAAAAAATGCCAATTTCATCGGCACTCGTGAAGTTCCTCCCGAGTCCACCGATGGCCGCCACTTCTGGATTCGGCTTTTCTAGCCAATTGAGGTAAGCGCGGACAGCAATCTTGGGCCTAAAAATCGTCTTCCTCATACACTCCTTCGGTAAAATTTTCAAAGCGGGTGTATTGGCCAAGGAATGTCAACCGTAACGTACCGATGGGGCCGTTACGCTGCTTGGCGATGATGATTTCCGCCGTGCCCTTGTCGGGACTGTCTTCGTTATAGACTTCGTCCCGGTAGATAAAAACGATCACGTCGGCATCCTGCTCGATAGAGCCGGATTCGCGCAAATCCGACATCACCGGCCGCTTGTTGGGGCGCTGTTCCAGATTGCGGTTGAGCTGGGACAGGGCAATGACCGGCACATTCAACTCCTTGGCCAGAGCCTTGAGGCCCCGGGAGATTTCCGAGATTTCCGCGGTCCGGTTTTCCCCGCCTCCCGGGGCTTGCATCAATTGCAAATAGTCGATGACAATCAAGCCCAGTTGACCATGCTCGCGGGTCAACCGCCGGGCCCGGGCCCGCAGCTCGGTGGGAGTAAGGGCGGGCGTGTCGTCGATGAACAGCTTGGTGCCCGCCAGGATATTGATGGCCGAGGTCATGCGCGGCCATTCTTCGTCCTCCAGGCGGCCGATCCGCAGCCGGTGCTGATCGATGCGCCCCAGGGACGACATCATGCGCATGGCCAGATGATCCCCTGGCATTTCCATGCTGAATACTGCCACCGGCAATTGTTCCTTGATGGCGACGTTCTCGGCGATATTCATGGCGAAAGTGGTCTTGCCCATGGAAGGCCGGCCGGCAACGATGATCAAATCCGCCGGTTGCAATCCGGCGGTCATCTGGTCGAGATCGACAAAACCAGTACCGACACCGGTGACCGTACCCCCCTTTTCGTACAGCTCCTCGATCCGGTCCACCGCCAGGGTCAGCAAGGATTTGATGGCTTTGAAACCGCCATCACCGCGTTGGCGCTGGTCGGCAATATGGAATACTTTTTGCTCGGCGGTTTCCAGCAGTTCGTTGACCTCCCTGCCTTCGGGACGGAAAGCGGAATCGGCGATTTCCGTGCCCACGTGGGCCAATTGGCGCAAGATGGCGCGCTCGCGGACAATATCCGCATAAGCGGTGATGTTGGCGGCGCTGGGAGTTTCGCCAGCCAGTGCCGCCAGATACGTCATGCCACCCACTGCCTGGAGTTGCTCGCGGTTCTGCAAGGCCTCCGAGACCGTCACCACATCGCAGGGAGAATCATTTTCCATCAATTCCCGGATCACCTGGAAAATCAACCGGTGTTCCTTGCGGTAAAAATCCTCCTCGCTGACCCGGTCGGCAATCTTTTCCCAGGCCCCGGCGTCCAGCATCAAGCCGCCCAGTACCGACTGTTCTGCCTGGATGGAATGGGGCGGCGTTTTGGGGGGCAACGCGATTTCTTCGGCCGTCTGACTCATAAATCCACCATTTTTTTGATGATTTGGGTGGTAGAACAACCTTCCAGCAAGGGCAACAATTTGACCTCGCCACCGTTGGCCAAAACACAATCATGCCCGGCAATGGCCTGAATATTGGGGTAATCACCGCCTTTGACCAGAACATCCGGCAATAACTCACAGATCAGGGTTTTTGGCGTGTCCTCGGAAAAGGCGGTTACCCAGTCCACACACGCCAGTTCCGCCAATACCTGGGCGCGATGACTCATTGGGTTGATCGGCCTGCCCTCGCCCTTGAGCCGCCGTACTGATTCATCATCGTTCAGCAGCACTACCAGCCTGTCACCGAGCCGCCGGGCGGCGCGCAGATACTGAATATGACCGGCGTGGAGGATATCGAAACAGCCGTTGGTCAAGACAATTTTCTCGCCCCGGGCTCTGGCGGCGGCGATTAACTGGCGCAAGCGGGATTGGCTGACGAGCGCACCAACGCTGGGAAACGCCACCTCCTCCGGCGCCACCGCCGCCGCCCCCAGTTTTCCAACCGCCACACCAGCGGCGGTATTGGCCAATCGGGCGGCCCGTTCCAAAGACATGCCGGCAACTATATTGGCGGTCAACCACGCGACCACGGTATCGCCTGCGCCTGTCACATCAAAAACTTCCCTGCTGTCAGCAGGTAAATGGAGGGGTGGGCGGCCCGCTTCAATCAACGTCATACCTGCTTCTCCCTGGGTGATGAGCAAGGCTTGCAGTGCCAATTGCTTTCTGAGCCATTCTGCCTTGGCCTCCATCTCTTCTTTACATTGCCAGGACCCCACGATCCGGGAAAATTCTTTGGTATTCGGGGTGAGCACGGTGGCGCCCCGATAGCGGGAGAAGTCATTCCCTTTTGGATCAATCACCACTGCCTTTCCCCGGTTTCGGGCCAGGGACAGGAGAGATGCACAACCGTTCAACGCACCTTTGGCATAATCGGACAAGACAATGCCACCGGCTTCATCGAGAGCAGCGCCGAAGAGATCGGCAAGCTGTTTTTCCACACCTGGCGTCACAGGCTGTTCGAAATCCAGGCGTATCAATTGCTGATGCTGGCTGAGAATCCGGAGCTTGACAATCGTAGGGGCGGGGATTTGGAGCAAACGGCAATCAACGCCTGCCTGCCGCAGCAAGGTTTCCAGCGTCTCACCGGCTTCGTCTTGGCCCCGGTAACCGATGAGAACGACCCGGCAACCCATCGCCGCAAGATTGAGCGCCACATTGCCGGCCCCGCCGGGACGAGCCTCGATCTGTTTCACGTGCACCACAGGCACCGGCGCCTCCGGGGAAACGCGCGAGGCCGGTCCCGACCAGTAGCGGTCCAACATCAAATCCCCGGCGACCAACAGGGTTAAGCGTGAAAAATCAGGCAGTTCCACGAAAGGCGCGTGTCAAATTCGGAAAAACAGTTTACCATAGTCCGGCATCACGGAAATGAACGGGATGTTTCACCGCAGAGGCGCAGAGAAACCTTACATATATACACTAGAAAGATTTGGTAGCTTAATGTTCTGACGTGCTAGGCGCATAAAATTTACCGGCAATGACTCAAGCAAAATCAAACAGGTTTTGAAATAGGCCGCAATTTCAGTCACCCGCAGCACAAAATGTTTATCTGGACTCCCGCAAGAAGAAATCTCTGCGCCTCTGCGGTGAAACACAAAGATCAATCACCTTAGCCACGAGAAATATCCATGGAAATTGTTATTTATCATAACCCCCGATGCAGTAAGTCCCGGGCTACTTTACAACTGCTGCGCGAAAGAGGCATCGAGCCCAAAATCATCGAATATTTGAAAACCCCGCCCAGCAGGGAAGCGTTGGAAGCGATATTGAACAAATTGGGCATGGCACCCCGGGATTTGATGCGCAAAAAAGAAAAAATTTATAAAGAAAAGAATCTCGATAATCCGGATTTGACCCATGACCAACTCATTGAAGCCATGATCGAGAATCCGATTCTGATTGAGCGCCCCATTGTCGTGGCGGGAGACAAAGCCGCCATCGGCCGCCCTCCGGAAAATGTACTGGAGGTTTTACCCAATGGCTGACATTCTGGTGCTATATTACAGCCGCTATGGCGCCACCGCCACCATGGCGGACACCGTTGCCCGGGGCGTGGAAAGCGTGGAAGGCGCTACTGCCAAAGTCCGCACGGTGCCACCGGTATCGGCGGTTTGCGAAGCCACGGAAGACATCATCCCGACCAATGGTCCGCCTTACGCCACCATGGAGGATCTGCAAAACTGCGACGGCCTAGCCTTGGGCAGTCCCACCCACTTCGGCAATATGGCGGCACCACTGAAATATTTTATCGACCAGACCAGCAGCATTTGGTTTTCCGGCGGATTGTCGGGCAAACCGGCCGGAGTTTTTACCGCCACTTCCAGTATGCACGGCGGTCACGAAACCACGCTTTTATCCATGATGTTGCCCCTGCTCCATCACGGCATGCTGATTGTCGGCATTCCCTCCCAGGAAACCGCCCTGATGGAAACCAAGACCGGTGGCACCCCGTACGGCCCCAGCCATTTATCCGGCGAAGAAAACAAACACTTAAGTGAGGAGGAAAAGCGCCTGTGCCTGTGTCTGGGGCAGCGTTTGGCGACCATCGCCCTCGCCCTCAAACAAACCTGATTCCCGCCATGCTCCCTCAACTGCCTCTGCAACTGTCATTTCCAGAGGCGCCGCGCTTCGACCAGTTTCACGCCGGAAGCAACCG
>JALSQY010000004.1 GCA_026985035.1 Methylothermaceae bacterium | reverse complement strand
GCAATCAACAGGTCAGGACGACCTGCTTGATTGCCGGGTTACAAGCCAACGCCTAACCAGGCCTGCTCCCAGGTCCATCGTGTATTGCCATGCCGTAGCCCGGCTTGGCAATGGCATCATCCGGCAGCATATTCGCGGACACGAGTCTATTCCGTGCTGACAGAACTTTCTTCACCCTTGAGGGCGGCTTCCAGTGAATGCCAGGGCAGGGTGGCGCACTTGATGCGCGAGGGGTATTGCCTGACCCCGGCAAGCACCGCCAGCTTCCCCAGTTGCTCCAGTTTCAGATCATGGTCTTCGCCAGTGACGATTTTGTGAAACGCCTCGAACAGTTTTTCCGCTTCCTGGATGGTCATGCCCTTGACGATCTCCGTCATCAACGACGCCGAGGCGGTGGAAATGGCGCAGCCCTGGCCCTGGAACGAGACATCGGCGATGCGGTTGCCGTCCAGTTTCAAATACAGGGTAATGCGGTCGCCACACAAGGGATTGAACCCTTCGATGGTGCGGTCGGCGTCTTCGATTACCCGGAAATTGCGGGGATTACGGTTGTGGTCGAAGACAACTTCTTGATACAGATCGCGTAGATCGTCCAGCATCAGCCAAATGCCTCGATAATGTGTTGAATAGCTTCCATCAGAATATCGACTTCCTCTTTACTGTTGTAGATGGCGAATGAAGCGCGTGCGGTGGCGGGCACCTGAAAGAAATCCATCACTGGCATGGCGCAGTGATGGCCGGCCCTCACCGCAACACCGTAATGATCCAAAAAGGTCCCGATGTCGTGGGGATGGACTTGTTTCAAAATGAACGACAAAATGGCGCCTTTGCGGGCAGCGGTTCCAACCAGCCTGAGCCCATCGATATCCGATGCCTTGGCGGTAGCGTATGCCAGCAGGTCATGTTCGTGTTGGGTGATGGCTTGCCAACCGATGCTTTCCACATAATCGATGGCTGCGCCCAAGCCCACTGCCTCGGCGATGGCCGGGGTGCCGGCTTCGAATTTGTAGGGCAGGACGTTGTATTCGGTGGCCTCGAAGGTGACCTTTCGGATCATCTCGCCACCCCCTTGCCAGGGCGGCATGGCCTCCAGCAGTTCCCGCTTGCCGTAGAGTACGCCGATACCCGTCGGGCCGTACAGTTTGTGGCCGGAAAAGGCATAGAAATCGCAGTCCAGGGCTTGTACATCCACCGGCAAATGAGGGACGGCCTGGGCGCCGTCGAGCAGCACTGGAATGTTTTGGGCGTGGGCCAGGCTGATGATATCTTCCACCGGGTTGATGGTGCCCAGGGCATTGGACATGTGGGTGACCGCCACCAGCCGGGTGCGCGTGCTCAAAAGCCGCTCGAACGCTTCCATGATCAGTTCGCCCTGTTGGTTGATGGGGGCGACTTTCAGGGTGGCGCCGGTCTGTTGGCAGACCATCTGCCAGGGAACGATATTGGAATGGTGTTCCATGGCGGTGATGAGGATTTCATCGCCGGATTGAAGAGAACCGCGTCCATAGCTTTGCGCCACCAGATTGATGGCTTCGGTGGTGCCCCGGACAAACACGATTTCTTCCCGGCAGGCGGCGTTGATGAAGCGTTGCACCCTGTCGCGGGCGGCTTCGTATTTCCCTGTGGCGCGTTCGCTCAGGGTGTGCACGCCGCGGTGGACATTGGCGAAATCGTGGCGGTAGAAATCCGCCAGGGCATCGATGACCTGTTTGGGCTTTTGGGCGCTGGCGGCATTGTCCAGGTAAACCAGCGGCTTGCCGCGTACCTGTTGATGCAGGGCGGGGAAGTCGGCGCGGATGGCATCCAGGGGATATGATGTTTGAATCTCGGTCAGTGCGGATTGAGTCATGAGGTGCTTTCCAGGTCGATGGCGTCGAATCGGTTATCCAGTTGTCGGTGCAGGTATTGGCGCAGCGGCGCCACTGTTACTGTCTCGATCAATTCATTGACAAAACCGTAGAGCAAGAGCTGGCGGGCGGAGTCCGCATCGATGCCCCGGGCTTGCAAATAAAACAGGGCGTTGTCGTCCAGTTGGCCGACGGTGACACCGTGGGCGCATTTGACGTCGTCGGCGTAGATTTCCAGCTGGGGTTTGCTGTCCACTTCGGCATCGTCCGACAGCAAGAGATTCCGGTTGCTCATGGCCGCATCTGTCTTTTGCGCGCCGGGCTGTACCACGATCCGCCCCTGAAACACGCTGCGGCCGCGGTCTTCCGCCAACACCTTGTAGGATTCCCGGCTTACCGCGCCGGGTTTTTCGTGGAGGATGCGGGTATGACTGTCCAAATGCCGGCGGCCGTTGGCCCAATGGAGGCCATCCAGTTGGCATTGGCTTGCCTCTCCCAAATGGAGATGGATTTCACTGCGGGCCAGCAGGCTGCCCAGGGCAAATTGGGTCTGTTCGAACCGGGAACCGGCCGCCTGTTTGACGTACAAACCGCCGAAATGAAAGGCCCGCCTGGCTTCCTCCTGGATTTTGAAGTGTTGCAAGCGGGTATTTTCCGCCAACAGAATTTCTGTGACGTGAGCGGTCAATCCCGCGCCTTCGCCCACATAGGATTCGATGACGGCAGCTTCCGCGCCTGCCTCTAGCAGGATGAGATGGCGGGTGGGGATGGCCGCCGCTTGGGTTTGAACGTGCAGCAGTTGGATGGGATGTTCCAGCCGGGTGCCGGGGCTCAGGCGGATCAAAGCACCGCCCTGAAACAGGGCGGTGTTAAAGTCGATGAAACCGTGCTCCACATCCACTGCCTGGCCGAGATTTTGGGTCAGCAGGGCTTCATGGCGGCGCAGGGCGCTGCCCATATCGCAGAAAACCACGTCGCCGGCCAACGCCGGATGGGAAAGATGGGGGGCGAAGAACCCGTCAATCAAAACCAAATGCCAGCAGCCGGGCAATCGTTGCTGCTCGATCCATTGTTCATCGACAACACCGGGGGCCGGGGCAAGGGGGAAGCGCTTGCGCTCAATGGGCGAGACATTGGTGTATTTCCATTCCTCCTCCCGGGGGGAAGGAAAGCCTTTGTTCGCGAACCGTTCCAGGGCTTGACGGCGCAGATCCGCCAGCCAGTCAGGTTCATTCGCCAGCCGTGTTTCGACTGCTGCTTGGTACGGTTTCAATGCTTCCGCTGGCAGGGTCATCAGGCGTGTTCCTCCAGGGCTTGTTCAATCCAGCCGTAGCCTTTGGCCTCCAGTTCCTTGGCCAGCTGTGGCCCGCCGGATTTGACAATCCGCCCGTCGGCGAAGACGTGAACCATATCCGGCTCCACATAGTCCAGCAGGCGTTGATAGTGGGTCACCATCAAAAAGCCCCGCTCGGGTGAGCGCAGGGTATTGATGCCCTTGGCGACAATTTTCAGGGCATCGATATCGAGGCCGGAATCGATTTCGTCCAGCACGCAAAGCGTGGGCTCCAGCAACAGCATTTGCAGGATTTCGTTACGCTTTTTCTCGCCGCCGGAAAAACCTTCGTTGATGGCGCGGTAGAGGAATTGGTCTTCCATCTCCATCAACTGGATTTTTTCCTTGACCAATTGAATGAAATCCATGGCATCCACTTCCGGTTCCCCCCGGTGTTTGCGGATAGCGTTGAGAGCGGCTTTGAGAAAGTAAATATTGCTGACGCCGGGGATTTCCACCGGATATTGAAACGCCAGGAACACCCCTTCCCGGGCCCGCTCTTCCGGCGCCATGGCCAGCAGGTCTTTGCCTTGGTACCAGACCCTGCCCTCGGTGACTTCGTAGCCCTCCCGGCCGGCCAGAACATTGGCCAGGGTGCTTTTGCCGGAACCATTGGGCCCCATGATGGCGTGGATTTGACCATAGTCCAGCGCCAGGTTGATGCCCTTGAGAATGGGTTTGTTTTCCACGCTGGCGTGGAGATTTTCGATTTTAAGTAATGAAGGTTGATTTGACATTTTGTTTCAGCGTTTTAGTTCGGGGGCGAGTTCTGATACGACCTTATCCAAAGGAATTCCCGGTTCCTGGTGGGTCTGTAATTTTGCTTGACGAAGCTCGACCAGTTCCTCATAGGCTTCAGCGATTTCCAACAGGTTTTCAAATTCCTCGAACGGCAGCACGACAAATTCTTTTTTTCCTTGTTTTTCAATGATTTGAGGGTGGAGCTTCATGATAAATTGCCTCTATTGGTAAGCATGTTTCCGGTGTCTGATACGATAAATAATGATTTTGTTGTCCTCAATTTCAAACAGGACCCGATAGTTTCCGACTCTCAGTCGATATTCGGGTGTAAAGTTTGTCAACTTTTTAACATCTGCGATCAAGCCGGTTTCCAGCAGCATTATTTTTTCTAAAATACGTTTCACATCGCGGTTTGAAATTGCCTTCAAATCCTTGATTGCGGTGGATTTGAACTCAATTCCATACATTCGCTAGCCCACACTCCCTTCCAGGCTCACGCCCAACAGTGCCTGGGCTTCCACTGCGAACTCCATGGGCAGTTCCTTGAATACTTCCTTGCAGAAGCCGTTGACAATCATGGATACGGCGTCTTCCGCGGAGATGCCCCGTTGCTGGCAGTAGAACAATTGATCCTCGCTAATTTTGGAGGTGGTGGCCTCGTGTTCCACTTGGGCGCCGGGTTGCTTCACTTCGATGTAAGGGAAGGTATGGGCGCCGCAGCTGTCGCCAATCAATAGTGAGTCGCATTGCGTATAGTTGCGCGCGCCGCTGGCGCTTTTCAGCACCTTCACCAACCCCCGGTAAGTGTTTTGCGCCACTCCGGCGGAAATACCCTTGGAGATAATGGTGCTTTTGGTGTTTTTGCCGAGATGGATCATCTTGGTGCCGGTATCGGCTTGCTGATGATGGTTGGTGACGGCGACCGAATAAAATTCCCCGACGGAATCGTCGCCGCGCAAAATGCAGCTGGGATACTTCCAGGTGATGGCAGAACCGGTTTCCACCTGGGTCCAGGAGATCTTGGCCCGGTCGCCCCGGCATTCTCCTCGTTTGGTGACAAAGTTGTAAATGCCGCCCTTGCCTTCTTCGTCGCCGGGATACCAGTTCTGGACGGTGGAATATTTGATCTGCGCGTCTTCCAGGGCGATCAGCTCGACCACTGCGGCGTGGAGTTGATTTTCGTCGCGCATGGGGGCGGTGCAGCCTTCCAGATAGGAGACGTAGGATTTTTCCTCGGCGATAATCAAGGTGCGTTCGAACTGTCCGGTGTTGGCAGCGTTGATACGGAAATAGGTGGACAGTTCCATGGGGCAGCGCACCCCTTTGGGGATGTAAACGAAGGAACCGTCGGAAAACACCGCCGAGTTGAGGGCGGCGAAAAAATTATCGCCCGGGGGCACGACGGAGCCGAGATACTGGCGCACCAGATCCGGGTATTCGCGAATCGCTTCGGAAATGGGGCAGAAAATGACACCGGCTTTTTCCAGGGCTTCCTTGAATGTGGTGGCCACCGAGACGCTGTCGAAGACCGCATCCACCGCTACTCCCGCCAGCCTTTCCCGTTCGTGCAAGGGAATGCCCAGTTTCTCGAAGGTCTCCAGGAGTTTGGGATCGACTTCGTCCAGGCTTTTGGGCGCGTCCTTGGGGGATTTGGGGGCGGCGTAATAGCTGATGGCCTGGTAGTCGATGGGCAGGAACTGGATATGAGGCCAGTGGTGGGGTTCTTCCATTTTCAGCCAGTGGCGGTAGGCTTGAAGGCGCCATTCCAGCATCCATTCCGGCTCGTTTTTCTTGGCCGACAGGGCGCGGATGATATCTTCGTTGAGGCCCGGGGGCAGGCGGTCTTCTTCCACCTCGGTCACGAAGCCTTCTTCGTATTCCCGGCCGATCAGTTTTTCCAGATTTTCGCTACTTGCTGCCATGGGTATCTCCAAAAAAGTTTTCAGCGGGCTGCGCGCTTGAGTTGGGGCAAGGCAATGGGGAGTTCCTGC
>JALSQY010000003.1 GCA_026985035.1 Methylothermaceae bacterium | reverse complement strand
CTCATCGCCAATTCCATCACCGATCGCCTGATCCGCTACCGGTCGGTGGAAAAATGGAATGGCACCTATCCGGCGACCCTGATGCAGGGGGAAGGCAAATCACTCATGCTGCAGCTGCCGCCGGCTAAATGAAAGTGTCACCTTTTGCGACACCCTCCAGATAGGCGCGGAAAAGCAAGCGCCATATTGCCGGCCGCCGGCTTCAAAAAAGAGGCGGGCGGAGAGTGAATGCCACTCTGGCGGACTCATCGTTTTCCAAGTGCTCTTGCAAGTTCTCCCTTTTTTGATATGTCTCTGATTGGTTGGCAATAATTTCTTTCAGCTTTTCCCTGGCTTTGGTGGCTTCATGGTGTTGCCGCTGGATTTTCCGGAGAGCTTGCTGGCGGGTTTCCAGTAGCTGGTCAATGGCATTGATCTCCCCCATCTGGCGCATTTCTTCATCGGCCAGGCCTTTTATCTCCTTGCGGTATTGCAACAGGCGGTCCAGGGTGACAGGCAGGGTCTGCAATTGTTGGAGAAGTTCGGATTCATGACGGACGCGCCACTGGCAAAATGCTTCGTACCGTTCTTTCAAAGCCTGTCTTTGACTGAGGCATTCTGATAATTGGATCCGCTGTTTGTTGAGGGTGTGGCGGGCTTTTTCTTCTCTGATGCGGCGGATTTCCAGGAGCTTGTTCAGCTGAAGAGTCATTGGTTCGCCAGATTGCATAATTGATGAATGGTCTGCTTGAACGAAAAGGTTTCATTTTCTTGTTGCCGCAGGAATTTTTGGATGATGCCTATTTTTTTAATGGCTTCATCCGCCACGGGATCGCTGCCTGCCTGGTATTCCCCGACTTTTATCAACAGTTCGATTTCTTCATATTTGGCGAGCAGTTGGCGGACTTTTTCCGCGGCCTTGCGGTGTCCGGGTTCTGCCACCAAATTCATAACGCGGCTGAGGCTGTTCAGAATATCAATGGCAGGGAAGTGATTTTCGGCGGCAAGCTGGCGTGACAGAATGATATGTCCGTCAACAATCGAACGTGTTTCATCCGCAATCGGTTCGGTCATGTCATCTCCTTCCACCAAAATGGTGTAAATTCCGGTGATCGATCCTTTCTCGGTATTGCCTGAGCGTTCCATGAGTTTTGATAATTCAGGAAAAACCGAGGGCGGGAAGCCGCGCCTTGAAGGAGGTTCGCCGGCCGCGAGCGCGATTTCACGCTTTGCCCGGGCAAAGCGGGTCACGGAATCCACCAGCAACAAGACTTTCTTTCCCTGATCCCTGAAATACTCGGCGACCGAGGTTGCCACGTACGGGGCCTTGAGACGTTCCGCCGCCGCCTTATCGGAAGTGGCTACGACAACGACGCTTCTGCGCATGCCATCCTCGCCCAGATGGTATTCGAGGAACTCCCGGACTTCGCGGCCCCGTTCACCCACCAGGGCCACGACAATGACATCCGCTTGGGCGTTTTTCACCAGCATGGACAACATGACGCTCTTTCCGGTTCCCGCCGCCCCGAATATCCCGATCCGTTGACCCTCGCAGCAGGTCAGCAAGGCATCGATTGCCTTGATCCCCAACGGCATGGTATCTCGAAGAAGAGGTCGCGACAAAGGATCGGGGGCATCCGAATGAAGAGGGTAGAAAGTATCGGTTTGCAACCTGCCTTTTCGAGCAGTATCGATCGGGTTGCCGAATCCGTCCAGAATCCTTCCCAACAACTGGTGCCCGACTCCGACCTTGAGCGAGTCGCCCGTATGCTCGACACGCGTTTGGGCGCAAATCCCCGAAATATCCCCCATGGGTGTCAGTAATACTTTGTCATCGACAAACCCCACCACTTCGGCCCGTATTTCAAAACGGGGGGAGGGACCGGACAGCAGGCAGACATCGCTGATCTTGACCTGTTCCGGAATATATGCCTTGATCAGCGTGCCGGTGACGCCGGTAACACGTCCCGTGATAGTGATGCAGGTGCTTTTGTCAATGGACCGCTCAAGGATATCGGACAAATAATGAAACGGGGGCATGGCGTGGAAATATCAGGTTTGAGTGCTCGATCCATATCCGCCGTACAGGTCCGGGCTGGTTCCAGTCCTCGTATGGAATGCCTTCCCGGGGTTAACGGACGATGAAATGTTCAGTCGGGGATGCATGTCCCATACAGTTACCATAGTATGCCCTGACATTGACATAGTAGGCCGCTCCTTTCGGTAGTACGGCACTGAAGGCTGTCTCGTAAGTGGGAAGATTGATGCTTCGGACATAGCTCATCGAAGGATAGGGGGCGTAGGTCAGCTGGTAGCTGGATGCGCCGGGGACGGGCAGCCACTCGGCAATTACCTTGTTACCCAGGACGTCCAGCCGGAGCCTGGGGGCTGGCGGAATGACGCTGGACAGGCATATCGTCTCCGTGATCCAGCCTTTGTACTGGTTGAGGCGGGCGTAAAAGATTTCTCTGAAGGATTGGCCGCATTCACGGCCAAACTTGAAACCCCCTGTCAGTACCCCGATTTGCCGGAGGTTTCCATCCCGTGCCCGGATCATCAGCGGGGCGCCACTGTCTCCACGACAGCCCCCTTGCCCATCCTTCGGAGTAATGGTGCATAACACTCCTTCATTCACGAATGAGGGTTGACGCCGGCATTCGGCCGGATCTTCAAGAAACATTTGCGCGCTTTTTGCGCGGGAAGAAAGCATTCCCTCTTCGCTGGTGATTCCCCAGCCCGCTACTACTGCGGTTTCTCTGACGATGTCCAATATATCGTGATTTTCCAGGGTAAGTACGGACGGGAGATGAATGACGGGGGTATCCAGTTCGAGCAATGCCATATCATGCCGGAAAATGGAACCTTTGTAGCCGGGGTGAATCACGGTCCTTTTGACCGTGCGCCATGTGCCGTCATACAAATCCGTGGCGCCAACCCACAGATCGGTCCCGCCAGGGGTGGCATTTACAACACAGTGGGCGGCGGTAAGCACCCACCGGGATGCAATCAGGGATCCAGAGCACCGGTAATAGTGGCCGTCATCGTTCAAGATACGCAACCGCGCCAAAAAAGGATATTGCCCTTCGAACACATAGTTCCCCTGGGAAACCGCCGATTTCAAACGGCCGGGTGGCGCGCCCGAACCATTCCCCCCCTGGGCCAGGGTGGGGATAAAATGGATCAATAACAACCACAAAACAGTACGCCATAATAAGAATTTTTGGTTTGGCATGGCGGGTGCCTCCTTGTGTTTGGGTTTGTTTGCAAGGCCTGTTGGAAAAGCAGTGGCATGGGTCGGCTTTATCCCCCTGGGTTGATCACCGTCAGACGGGTTCATTGTGTATTTTGATTTGTGCCAGGGGTTGAATGACCACTTCCCGGCTGATTTCCTGATAGGCCAGCACGGGCAGTTCAAACAATTCAGGTTCAATCAGTTTTCTCACGTAATACCGTATATCCGCCGGCACCAGCAACACGGGAAGCCTGGGCTTGTCTTGCGTATCCCCGAGGGCCTTTTTCAATTGTCCTGTAAAACCCTGGATTTGGGCGGGGTCGAGCATGAGGTATCTGCCCGTGGGTGTTTGCCTGATGGCTTCACGCAGGGTTTTTTCCGTTTCCGGGTCTATCAGGTAGGCGGGAAGAACGTTATCTTCGTTGGTGTATCTGAAGGTGATTTGCCGTTTGAGCTTTCCCCGGATCAAATCCACCAGAGGTTCTGTTTGTTTTTCTTTCTGGGCGTATTGCACGATGGCCTCGAGAATGGCGCGCAGATTCCGTATTGAGATATCTTCCGCGACCAGCAGCTTGAGTATTTCGGTGATCTTCTGAAGATTGACCACCGCCAATGCTTCCTTGACAAGTTCGGGGTGGGAGGTCTCCAGCTTGTCCAATAAACAACGGGTTTCCTGAATGCCGATAAAATTCTCCCCGTGTCTTCTCAAGACCAGGGAAAGGTGATAAACCAGTACCTGGGTGATTTCAAGATAAGGCATGGAGATTTTCTGCAGGACTGGAATCTGGGTTTTGGAAACCCAGAGATTCGAGCCATTCTGAAAAAAGGACAGCCCTTTCCGGTAGGCAATAGCATGCTTCTCCAATTCGGTCTCTGTACTTTTAACCAATACATGGAGAGGGAAGATTTCTCCCCGGACGACGGGAATCTCATCCAGCAAAATGAGATAGGCCCTGTCGGGCAACTGGGGACTGAAACGCAAATGCACGCCGGGGAACGGGATACCCACGTCGAGGGTCAGCGCTTGGCGCAACTTGCCTAATTCCGAATCGAGCTTCCGGGGATCGAACGCTTCGGCCAGCTTGTCGCAAAGTTCCACCATCAAGGGTGTCGTGATTCCCGGCCCATCCTCCTCCATGGAGGATAGAGGGTGGTGATTGCTCTGAGAGGATCCCTTGTTCGGAGAAGGGAAATCCCAATGATTTTTTCTTTTTTCTCGGTTTTCGGTTGTTAGCAGCGCCAAACCGGTTGATCCTATAATCAATCCCAGCGCCAATAGAATGGCAGTCGGGAACCCGGGAACGAAAGCAAACCCCCACAGAAAGAATGAACCGATCAGTAATGCCTTGGGCTGGGCCAATATCTGGTGGGTGATATCAAAACCCAAGTGGGCGGCATTGTCTGTCGTTACCCGGGTGACGATGATGCCGGCGGTGATGGCGATGAGAAGCGCCGGAATCTGGGCGACCAACCCGTCTCCCACAGTCAGGATGGAATAGACATGCATTGCTTCATTGAGGCTCAAATCCTTCTGGAACATGCCGATGGATATGCCACCCAGGATATTTACCAGAATAATGAAAAGACCGGCGATGGCATCCCCTTTAACAAATTTCATGGCCCCGTCCATGGCGCCATAAAGCTGAATTTCCTTTTCCAGAAGCTGCCGGCGCTTTTTGGCCTCAGCCGCATTGATAACGCCAGCCCGCAGATCGCCGTCGATACTCATTTGTTTCCCGGGCATCCCGTCCAGGGAAAAACGGGCGCTCACTTCCGCCACCCGCTCAGAACCCTTGGTAATCACGATGAATTGAACCAGGGTGATGATGAGGAAAATCACAATCCCCACCACCAGATTGCCGGCGACCACAAAGTTGCCGAAGGCGTAGACGATATGCCCGGCGTCGCCATTGATCAATATCAACCGGGTGGTTGTGATGGAAAGGGCGAGGCGGAACAACGTTGTCAGCAGTAATACGGCGGGAAATGCGGAAAAATCCAAAGGCGAGTCGATATAGATCGCCACCATCAAAAGAATGACCGCAATACTCAGGCTGAAAGCAATCAGGGTATCCACGATTTGAGTGGGGAGGGGAATGGTCATCATGAATATGATGCCTACCACAAATAGGGCAAGAAGCACATCGCTCCGCTTGCTAAATCCGCTAAACAATCCCTGTAGCTGGAGGGTGGTCATGTTTTTTCCTGTGCCAGCCGTGTTTCTCTTTCCAGAGACTGGCGGGCTTTGTTGCGAATCCAGCGCAGAGCCTCCGACTCCGGCCCGTCTTTCACCCTGTTCGACGTTTCATCGATCAGATCGGCGGCCTGGCGAAAAGCGCCGGCAATCAAATAAACATATCCCAACCGTTTGATTATTTGCGGGTCGTCCGGGAATACGATCCTCAATGCCTCAAAGATTACCCGGGCCTTTGGCACCTGGTCATGCATGGCAAACAAATGGCCGACCAGGGACACCGCCTGCTTGTGGGATTCTGTCAGAGTGACCGGCTTATTCTGTGAATCTTGTTTCATGGTATTTGCGGCCCGCATGGTTCAAGCCGCTGAATGATTATCGAGGAATAAGGCGCGGCGCGCATTGATTTCCCCGGCGAGACGGGCTGTATCGTTCAGGACGCCCGCGCATTGGAGCAAGGGTTTTTGGGTTTGGGAACGGAGGATTGCCGAAGAGGCCTCGCGCAGGAGCGTGACATATTCCGTGGG
>JALSQY010000002.1 GCA_026985035.1 Methylothermaceae bacterium | reverse complement strand
TATGTTTTTGACCGAAAAAGCGGCTGCGCAGAAAATCAAGCCAATGTTTTTCAAGCGTGTTTCAAGAAAAATGGGGTCCATTTTAGCCACGGGAAAAGCACTTTCTCCTTGCGCGTCAAATCCTATGATAAATAATTTTCATGAATAAAGCTGGTGACACGTAAGCCTATATTTGGCGCTGTCATCCCTGGTTTCGCTGTGTATGCGGATTTGGGCTCGACCTACGCCAAAATAAAGTAAATATAACACCGCAGAAAATTTGTAAAATTTTTTGACAAAATTAGAACTATCCACAGCGCACTCCTTTCAACGAGGAGCACTTTGACATGGCTTTCAGAGAGGTGACGAGGAGATAGGAAACTGAATCACAAATATTCGTAGATGGAGCCCAAGCTTATAGCCTTGGGGCTTTTGCTTGTAATGGGCGCAGTGGTGCCAAGCCTGGCGGCATACAACACAACTGGCAGCCAGCAGCTTTGGCTGATTGCGCATGGAGCTCCCCGCTTGGCAGGGCGATTTGCGGGGCTATGCCATCCGCCGGCAACGGGCGGAACTCAACATCTCGTCCGATAGGACAGACCGCTTACGCGGTCTGTCCTATCAATGGGTTAACCTGAAGACTATCTAGGTAATTTGTTGGGTGGCAAAGAAAATGGAGGCCGCTTTCAACAGAGTGCTGGCGTCAAGTTTGATTGAGATCAATTTAATACATTCGTTTAGCGCAATCCCAGCACATCCTGCATGTCATAAAGTCCGGGGTTTTGCGCCATCAGCCAGCGGGCGGCGCGGACGGCGCCCTTGGCGAAAGTCATGCGGCTGGAAGCCTTGTGGGTGATTTCCAGGCGTTCGCCTTCGCCAGCAAAGAGCACGGTATGTTCGCCGACGATGTCGCCGGCGCGAATGGTGGCGAAACCGATGGTATTACGGTCGCGCTCGCCGGTATTGCCTTCGCGGCCATAGATCGCGCATTGTTTGAGATCCCGCCCCAATTGCCGGGCAACGACTTCTCCCATCCGCAACGCAGTGCCTGAGGGTGCATCCACTTTGTGGCGGTGATGGGCTTCGATAATTTCGACATCCACCTCGTCGCCCAAAACTCTGGCGGCAGTCTCCAGCAACTTTAACGCAAGATTGACTCCGACGCTCATGTTAGGCGCGAAAACGACGGGAATCTCGGTAGCCGCGGATTGAATGGCTGAAATATCAGCACTTCCCAGGCCCGTGGTGCC
>JALSQY010000001.1 GCA_026985035.1 Methylothermaceae bacterium | reverse complement strand
AACAACAAGCCGTTCAAACCATTGAAAGCGCCGGTGCCGACTTTCTGCATTTTTATCCGCAATTGGCGCCGGTTCCAAAGGCTGGTCCCTCGCTGTTTGTGGTGATAGGGTCCGAGCGGGGGTTTTGCGGCGATTACAATGAAACGTTGGTAGAACAAGCTGCAGAACGTTGTCGGCAATGGCAGTGTCAGCCCTTTTGGCTGCCGGTGGGGAGCAAGCTGGGGGAAAAGCTGGCGGAAGACAAACGAGTAATTAGCCGCCTGCCGGGCGCGGCGGTGGCGGAAGAAGTGCCATCCGTTTTGCAGCAGGTGGTGGCAACCCTGGATGAGCTGGAGCGCGCCAAGCAAATTGCCGGGGTATCGGCAATCTATCACACCGTGGACGAGATCAAACTCACCTCGCTGCTGCCGCCCTTCCAATCCCTGGAGGTGCAGCCGCCGGAAAAAACCGGTCCTCCCTTTTTGTATCTGCCGCCCCGGCAATTTTTGACCGAACTGACCGACCATTATCTGTTTGCCGCCCTCCATGCCCTGTTTTACAGTGCTCTCCTGGCCGAACACCAGCGTCGCATCCAGCACCTGGAGGGCGCGCTCAAGCGTCTGGATGAGCAAAGTGAAAAACTGAAAGTCAAACGTAACATCTTAAGACAAGAAGAAATTACCGAGGAAATCGAACAAATCCTCCTCAGCGCCCAGGCTGTGGCAACAGAAGTGGGTGGCCGTAAAGAGAAAGTTGTCCTTGGAAGATAACCGGAAAACCGAAGTGTTGACCTGCTATCGGATTTATCCAGTAGCTGCTTGGGGTTTGTTTTCAGGCTTGAAACCGGCTGGTGAAATATCCGGGTTAGTGGGTTGATGCTAAAATAATTCACTTCTCAGATCTACCGCAAAATCCACCTTGTATAACCGATACTTTGATTTTCGGGAACCGCCTTTTTCTCTTGCCCCGGATCCTGCTTTTTTATATATGAGCCGCCGCCATCAGGAAGGCCTGGCCCATTTGCTCTATGGCATCAACAGCGGTGGCTTTGTGGTTTTGACGGGGGAAGTGGGGACCGGGAAAACCACCCTTTGTCATTGTTTATTACACCAACTGCCCGATGATGTTGACATAGCGCTCATCCTGAATCCAAAACTGAATTCTTTGGAATTATTAGCCAATATTTGTGACGAATTGGGTATTGCCTACCATAAAAAAGACGCGGGCCTGAAAGACTTTACCGATTTATTGAATAAATATCTGTTGGATGCCCACGCCCGGGGCAGGCGCACGGTGCTGATGATTGACGAAGCCCAGAATCTCAGTTTGGATGTCTTGGAACAAATACGTTTGTTGACCAATCTGGAAACCTCTAAAACCAAACTCCTGCAAATTGTGTTGGTTGGGCAGCCGGAGCTCAAAAAAATGCTGAATCAAAGGGAACTTCGTCAGCTCAATCAAAGAATTACCGCCCGTTACCATCTTGAACCCCTGAATTTGGATGAAACCCTCTCGTATATCCAACACCGTCTTGCCATCAGCGGCGGGGACGCAAGGATTTTTGATAAATCTGCAATCAGGCGCATTTATGGGTTATCTCACGGGATTCCCCGGTTGATCAATCTGCTTTGTGATCGTGCCCTGCTGGGCGCCTATGCCAAGGGGGTCCAATCCGTCACCGCCAAAATGGTAAATCAGGCGGCAAAGGAGGTGCTCGATTCAGAAAGAAACCGGCCTGCACACGCATATATCCTGTTCTTTGTTCTGCTTGTGGTGACTGCCGGATTACTGGCATTCCATGTGCTTACAGGTTTTTACAAAAGAAACAATGTGCCTTTGGCCAAGGCTGACCCATCTGATGCTGTTTTAGAAAATCCGCTGGTTAACGAAGTGGATTTGCCGGGAATGGGAACGCTGCTGGCGCCAGAAGACCTCTCTTTGCCGTCTTTGTCAAGCGATCCAGAAGAAGCTTCTGAACCAACCCCCGGAAATTTTACGGAGTTTATCGCCAACCCGGGACGTTCTTTTGAAAATGCGTTTGGTCTGGCGTTGAAGCTTTGGGGAGAAGTGGTGCCGGAAGGGTCGAAAGCGGGCTGTGATTCGGTCAAGTCCAAAGGTTTTCGTTGTTTTGTGGATCAAGGTTCATTGAAGGATGTTTTGAGATTCAACCGGCCGGCGGTACTGGAGTTTAGCTTGGCCGACGGGCAAAAAAGACATGCTTTGTTGGCGGGTATGGATCGCGGTTATCCCATCATCCAATCGAGTGGCGGCAAGGAAGTGATTTTTCCTTTGGAAGCAGTGCTCAACCATTGGCAGGGATATTATTTGATTTTGTGGAAAACACCCCTGGCCCATAATCAGACAGGGATCTATCCAGGCAGATATTCTCCCGGGGTTTTATGGTTGAGAAAACAATTGGATAAGGTTGACGGACAAGATTCCATTCATGCCCCCCAACCTGATTTTTTTGACCGGCTATTGGAAGAGCGCGTCAAGCTGTTTCAGAGACTTCATGGTCTTCAGGCAGATGGCATCGTAGGGCCAAGAACCATTATTCTTTTGCAAAATGCGTCAAATACCGAACATTTTCCACGGTTAAAACATACTGATTAGTTATGTCATACATACTGAAAGCTATTCGCAAGGCAGAACAGGAACGTCAGCAAAGCCGTGCAGGTAATTTAAAAGACAACATTTTACATCCGCCACAACCAGTAGCAGACAAATCACGGTTAATTGTCTTCCTGCTATTATGCAATGTGATTGGGCTGGTGCTGGTATTGGGGTATTTATATCGGCTGAATACCGAAAAAAATATACCGCCTGAAACCGCAGTGAGGTCAGAGAATTCGGTTGATGCTGCCAGGCAGGCCAGCGCCAACCCCTTGCCGGCTCCAGCCCCAATTCAATCAAAGAGCGCAAGCCCCAAATCAACACCACCTCCTCAGCCCAAAAAGACACTTTCCTTGGCTCAAATGATGCTAAAGAAGCCCATTTCCGAGAAATCAAAGCATAAAACCCATGTTGTGCCAATTGCCCCCAAGCAGATTGAGCATCCTTCCTTATCCCAGGCGGATAAACGTGAAAATAAAACATCTTCGGCTAAAACCGTCCGCCAACCCAAGGTGAAGGAAAACTCAGAGAGAACCCCGCAGCTTCTGGCAACATTGGACAAGCATCCCTTGCCGGAAAGCATGGAAGATAATATCCATAACAAATCAAAAAGTCCCCAATCCCGCCTGCGTTCTGTTGGAGATACCAATGCTCGTGAGAAAACCACGCTCAAAAAAGCACAAAACAATACTTCCACCCAATCGATTCCCTTCCTAGAAGAACTTTCGAGAAGCTATCAACAGAGGGTGCCGAAGTTAAATATCAATGTAATTGCCTATTCAGAGGATAAACAGGATCGATTTATTATTGTGGATATGATTCGTTATGAAGAGGGTCAAGAAATATCCGGTGGACTAAAACTGAAGGAAATCAGACCCGATGAGCTTGTGCTTACTTATTCCGGGAAAACTTTCCGCATGAAACACCCATGAGATTCATCAAGGGGCGTTTGGGCGACACTATGCAAGCCTCAGGCGCTTTCTGGCGTCTAAATATTGCTCTGAATCAGTGCAAGCAATTGGAGCTGGCGAAGGGATTCGAACCCCCGACCGGCGGATTACAAATCCGCTGCTCTACCAACTGAGCTACGCCAGCTTATCCATATATTGTAGCTGGAAGGAATTTCCTCTGGCAAATAAATTTCCGGTACGGCATGATTTTAGGGATTCAAATAAAAATAACGGATTAAATTTGCATGAAAGAGAAATTTTCCCGGCAGTTGGAGATTGGTTTTGAAAAAGGCTTGTGGGGGAGCCGCTTGGTGGTGTTGGTGGCGGTTTTGGCCAGCTTGGTGACGGCGTTTGCTGTATTTTATGTGGCCACGGTGGACGCTTGGTATTTGGTAATGGATCTGAGGGAATATGCCTCCCCCGATCTGACGGATTCGGCACGCAAGACCATGCGATCCCAGGCGATTGCCCATGTCGTGGAAGTGATTGACGGGTATTTGCTGGCGACGGTTTTATTGATTTTTGCTCTGGGGCTCTACGAACTTTTCATTAGCGCGCTGGATGAGGCAAGGAAAAGTGAAGCCTTCGCCAAGGTGCTGATAATCAATAATCTGGATGATCTTAAAAGCCGTCTGGGAAAGGTGATATTAATGATCCTCATCGTCAAGTTTTTTGAGCACGGTATCAAGATGCCGTTTGAAAGACCGTTGGATTTATTGGCCTTTGCCGGCGGCATCGCCTTGGTGGGGCTGGCGTTGTTTCTTTCCCATTCGGCAATCTACCATATTGGTCATGGAAGAGAAGGGGGGAACTGATCCTCCTCGCTGACATAGACCTTTGTACCGTGATCAACGGCATCAAAAACCCAAGCGATATCCTCGTTACGCATACGAATGCAACCATGGGATTCGGGGATGCCCCGAATCAGGTTATCCGGGCTACCGTGCATGTAGATGTAGCGCCGGAAGGTATCCACGTTTCCCATGCGGTTGCGGCCGCGTTCAAGGCCGCTCAGCCAAAGAATACGGGTCAGAATCCAGTCCCGCTCGGGATATTGCTTGCCGAGTGTGGCAGAGTAGATTTCGCCGGTGGGGCGGCGGCCGGCGAATACCGCCATCAGTGGCGCACCAGCCCCTATTTTGGCCCGGATAACATGCCATCCCCGGGGCGTACAGCCGCTGTTCACCTGCTCACCTGGCCCGTTTGTCGCCGTTGAGACAGGGAATTCCCGTAAGATTATACCGTTATCTTTTCGACAATAATATAAACACTGCCGAACCAGATTAATCCACAAAAAGCACTTCATGGCTCTAACAGAGCAATTGACTCCACGTGGGCGGTATGAGGGAACATATCCATGATCCCGGCCATGATTAATCGATAACCATGCTGATGCACCAGGTGCCCCACATCTCTTGCAAGGGTGGCCGGATTGCAAGAGACATAGACGATCCGCCGGGGTTGCCAACGGGGTATCCAGTCCATTACTTCGTAAGCACCGGCGCGGGAGGGGTCGAGGAGGATTTTATGATAAGTTTTTTGGCTCCAGGGTTCCTCGTTTATGTCCTGAGTCAGGTCATTGCAATGGAATACCGTATTTTGGAGATGATTGATTTTGGCATTGCGGCGGGCCTGGGCCACCGCGCTGGCATTGCCTTCAATCCCGGTGACTTGGCCAGCATGACGGGCCAAGGGCAGAGTGAAATTGCCCAGGCCGCAGAATAAGTCCAGAATACTATCGGAAGGTTGAGGGTCAAGCGCTTTTAAGACCCGTTCAATCATTTTAAGGTTGATGGCAGCATTTACCTGGGTGAAGTCCAGAGGGCCGAATTGCAATTCGATGTCTTCCGGCAGGCGATAATGCAAGGGTTCTGGATTTTCAGGAAATAAGGGGATTACCGAGTCCGGCCCCTTGGGTTGCAGGTAGATGTCAAACTCAAATTGATCGCCAAAATGTTTTATTTTGACAAGATCATCCCCGCCTGGTTGTTGAAGTATGCGGAATACCAAAGCGGAGCGATTGTCTCCCACGGCCACTTCGATTTGGGGAATGCGATCCTTGATGGTCAGGCTGTCTATCAAGGTAGCCAGATCTTTCAGACGTTCTCCGACTTTGGGGTCCAGGACGAGACAAGCATCGATGTCGGCCACCAAGCCGCTGCCCCGTTCCCGGAATCCAACCAATACCCGGCCCTTTTTACGGACAAATTTGACGCCCAAGCGGGCTTTGCGGCGATAACCCCATAACGGTCCGGTCAATGGTGGCCAGAGCTCGAATTGGAAAATTTTTCCGATCCGGGCGAACTGTTGAATCAAAAGCTCTTGTTTCAACCGGATTTGAGCCGCTGGATTTAAGTGTTGCAGGCTGCACCCACCACACCGGCCGAAAAAAGCGCAGCGGGGTTCAAT